>JBIIKE010000025.1:0-8622 GCA_044233365.1 Bdellovibrionales bacterium
ATCGTGCGTAATTGATTCGGTTTCATCATACGATTAAAATTCTTTTGTAATTTTTTTGGTGAGCCAAGTTTTTGAATGGCAGCTTGCTCAGCGCTTACGTCATCAACACCCCGCACACCCGCATCATGTATCGCATCTTCAATATGATCATGGAGCTCTTCAATAAAACGTTTTTTATATTCAGCATCGACAAAAGAGAGTTCTTCTAATTCCGTAAAAAAAACTTGAGTAGGAGAGTGCATAAGAGATTATGCAGATTGTGATTGCAATACATGCTCTAAGCCTTTAAAGAAAAAGGCCATTTCAGTTTTTCGTTCTTTGAGTGACGCATTGCCTTCTTTTGTGAGGCTGTAGTAGCGTCGTTTTTTGCCGCTTGGAGCGGGCTTTACCTCACTTTCAATCAATCCTTTTTGTTCAAGTCGATACAACAGGGGATAGAGCGTGCCTTCTTCAAAATCAAAAATGTCGTTACTGTCTTGCGCAATCGCTCGAATCAATTCATAGCCGTAACTTTCTTTTTTAGATTTCAGTACATGCAAAACAATGAGTTCTGCGGCGCCAACTAAGAGTCCTTTAGAAAATTGCATAGTCTCAAAATACCTAGTTATTTATACTATGTATAAAATAGTATGTGACCGAAAAAAAATCAAGTCACTGGTGTGTATAACTCAGAGAGTTGGTCAACAATGCTACGAACAGTAAACGGATCAAGTGCGTTACGGTTTGTTTCAATTTTCAGACAATGACCATATCCCGCTTTCAGTATTTGCTGATTCGCGTCTGTGATCATTTCCTCTTGTGAACGTTGAAAGTTGCGCACCACCGTAGCATACTCTTTAGGGATGTTTCGGTTATCAAAGAGTCGACGTACAGCAATGGCCTCATCTGCTTCAACGACAATTACAGTATTATTCACCCACGGCAACAAATTGATATGTACATAATCTGCCCATTCCAAAAATAGAATGCCAACTCTTTCGGTCCGTGCCGCACGAAATAGTCGTTCAACGTGCGGTCGTGTCAGGGCTTGAATCCATAAAATATTTTCAACCGCTGTTGCTGGGTTACCCCTGAATAGTTCTGTACGTAATGCCATGCGATTCACTTCTTTGCGATCACTTGATAACACCGTGGCTCCAAATTTTTCTGCTATCTGCTCTCGTATTGCTTGCGCTCCCAACGAATCTTCGCGATAGAGTTCATCTACTAAAGCATCTACCGCAATGACACTCGCTGGAATATTTTGCGCCTGCAAATCAGCTATCAACTGTTCAATGACAAATGATTTTCCATTACCCATTGGACCTGTAACTCCAACCAATACTTGATTGAGGGCACGTTGTTCTAACGCAGCTTTGACACTGAGTGGCACGAGTGGTGCAATGTTGACAAACAAACGTGTTAAATCTTTCACCCAACTCGAAGACACAACCATTAATGCCTCAGTGCTCTGAATATATAAAAATCGATCCGCAAGTTCTGGGTGCATCATTGTATACAGTGCGCGTTGCTCGTTTTCGCGTGACTCGTCATGCAGGTGTCGCACGCCACGAATAATCACGTCGCAATTCTCACGTAAATAGACATCGACTAACAGGCCGGTCGTTTCTAGAACCGTGATCCGATCCCGCGCTTCTGGAAATTGCACGGCGATTGCTGCTCGAACCATCTGCACTCGCTCGTCAAGAGAAAATAGATAATCCCGCTTTTGTGTATTATTGGCAACTAAGACGATAACATTTTCACATTGCTCAAGGCTCTTTCGGATAATATCAATATGCCCGACGGTGATGGGGTCGGCTGACATACCAAATAATCCTTTTTTATATCGATACTTTTTCATATCTCTATAAAGAGCTTGAAGCAAAATACTGATTTTTGCAACTGTGCACAAACAGAGTCGCCGCTTTTGAGTCCATTTGGTATACTAGAGGTAATTAAAAATAAACATTTTTTTATGAGGAGTATTCGTTTTCTAGCATCAGCTTTTTTTTCGCTGATCACATTTTTTGCATTTTCACTATTCACAACAACAACTGCGCACGCAGAAACAATTTCACAATCGCGCGCGACAGCAACGAATCTCGGTCTCTATGGTGGGGAGGTTCGTGACATCGCAGTTGATACCAATTCAGATTCGATTTATATCACGACCTATTCGCCAAATGGTGTGTATGTTTCCGCAGACAATGGCACGACCTGGTCTGGTTTACCAGCGGGAACAGATTACGGTGAACCGCGGGGTGTTGAGATTGATAGCGCAGGAAATGTTTATGCGGTTTTGGGAGAAGGGCTCATAAAAAGTACAGACAGGGGAACAAACTGGACGCTGTTATCCAGTTTTCCAGCGGGCTACGGTGGTTCCATTGCCATTGCGGCAGATGACGCCATCTACATCGGTCGAACTGATGGTAAAATGAGTGTTAGCCGAAATGGTGGAACATCCTTTACAACAACAGATGTTACTGGAGATGGATCGGTGATCCAGAGTATTGCAACTAGCTCAACTCCTGGAACTGTCTATGTCACCACGACAAATAATACGACAACAGGACTATATAAAACCGTAGACTTTGGTTCTACCTGGAGTCTAGTGAACACCAGTTCAGTGACAACACTGTTTTCAACTGTTGGAATTGACCCGACTGATTCAAATCAGATCATTCTTATTTCTAGCACCGCTGATGTGGGTCCGTGGATGACAACAAATGGTGGAACATCCTGGTCTCAGCTTCCAGTTACTCCATATGCAACCCATGTCAATTTTGATTCTACAGGTCGGATCTATCTTGGTGTTGATTATTCAGATGATGACGGCGCGACATGGAATAGCGTGAATCCAAGCACACCGATTAGTCGAGTGAGCGGATATGTAACCGCTGATCCAGATGATGTGAATACTATTTACGGTGGTTCGTTTGCAGCGTTTGCAAAATCAACAAATCGAGGCGTTTCTTGGACAGATAGCAACCAAGGAATTACTGCAGTCACTGTGAAAGATATTGCACAATCACCAGATAAAAATACTGTTTGGGTCGCAACAAATGCTGGCCTTGCGCGCACAACAAATTTTTTGAGTGATGCCCCAACCTGGACATTTCCAATTCAATATGATGCCGGAGGATTTACAGTCTGGCTTGATCCAGATGATTCCAGTCATGTTGTTGTTGGGGGTCAGAGTAGTGTCATTTATTCAAATGATGGAGGTGCAACGTGGTCAACTGCTACTGGCTGGGATTCAGCCTACGCAGCTTTACAAATTGTGCATAAACCAGGAAATCCTGATGTCTTATTTGCAGCGGCGAGCTACCAAAATTCGACAGCAGCAATGCGTGGTGGAGTCTACACATCAACCAACGGCGGGGTAACCTGGAGTAGTCTATCATTTCCAAGCGATGAATCTGTGCAAAGTATTGCCGCAAAATCAGACGGCACGCTGTATGCTGGAACCGGAAATATCAGTATTAATGCAACAAGCGAAACTGGTATGTATACCTATAATGGAACTAGCTGGAGTAAGCTGACTGGATCCCCAGCTGAAGAAATTACAGCTATTGAAATTGACCCGAATGATTCGACTATTATTTATGCAACTGCCGCTGACTTTAATACACAGGGTCGCAGCGGCGAGGCAAGTGGTTTTTATCGCTCTACTGATAGTGGCGCGACTTGGACAAGAATCACAAGCGGTCTCACGAATGCAATGCGGTTTCGGTCAATTGGTTTGCAAGATGCTGGAACAATAACAAATGTCTATCTCGGTGGAACCGATAAACTTTCCAGTGCAGGTGTCATTTATAAATCAACCAACAACGGTGTTGATTTTGGTCTGTATTACACAGGTCTCAAAAATGAAAATTTTAATACCTTGTTGTTTGATGGGCTGATGTCTGGGAATACGCGCGGTCTCTATGACTTAAAAGCGAAGGCATTGATTACGTTAAAATTGGATAAAAAGAAAGTAAAAAAAGGTGGGAAGGTACAAGCAGTCTTGACGCTCAAGGATAAATCAACCAGCCGAGTGTTAAAAAATAAAAGTGTCACAATTTACAAAAAGAAAGGATCAAAGTGGGTGAAGGTAAAAACTGTTCGAACCTCAAAAAAAGGTACAGCGAAAATTTCAGTGTATCCAACGAAGAAATTACAATTGAAAGCTGTATGGAGCCCAAAAGGTGTAGCAGCAGAAGAGTTCGCGAAGAGCACGTCAACTGTAAAGACAGTGAGTATTAAAAAATAAGATAGAGGGTTTTGACAATTGCGTAGTCCACTGCTACAACTCTTCTATATATGAAGGAGTTTGGTGAACAGCTGGAAAAAATTCAGACATTTTTAAAAGAGGCGGGTGAGCCGGATTTTCGTTTTACCCAAATTCGGGAAAGTTGGTATCGCGAAGGTCATTGGTCCACGGTCACAACGATTTCAAAAGAGTTGCGTGAAAAGCTTGCGGCAGAATTTCAATGGTTGTCTGTTATTCCATCCAAAATTGCAACATCACCACAAGACGGTACAAAAAAATCTTTGCTCACACTGCACGACAATGCAAAAATCGAATCCGTCTTTATGCCGAACGCGCGCGGGAAACGGACATTATGCATTAGCTCGCAAGTCGGTTGTGCGATGGCCTGCACCTTTTGTGCGACTGGTACGATGGGCTTGATTCGTAATCTCACCGTTGATGAAATCATTGACCAAGTACGTTTTTGGAAATTTGCTGAACCAGATCAGGAGATTTCAAACATTGTGTTTATGGGCATGGGTGAGCCACTTGCGAATTATGATGCTGCAAAAACCGCCGCTTGGATTCTCATTAACGAAATGGGGATTGGTGAAACCCGCATTACTGTTTCAACCGTTGGTGTTCCAGCGGCTTTGAACAAAATGCTCAACGACGATGATTTTCCACACACGCGAATTGCGTTTTCGTTGCATGCAGGCACAGATGAAACGCGTTCAAAAATTGTTCCGTCACATCGTGCTTGGACTATTAAAAAAATCGTCGACTGGATGAAATTGTATATTGAGAAAAAGGGGAACCGTCGGCATTATATCACCATCGAATATGTTATGCTTGAAAATGTGAATGATATGCTCTCGGAGGCACACGCGCTGGTAAAAGCATTCACGCCAATTAAGCATGGTGTTAAGCTCAATCTGATTCCGTGGAATCCGACAGGTACGCATCTCCACCGCAGTCGCCATGAACAGCTCATTCATTTTCAAACTGTCTGTGAAGACGGCGGCATTGCAACCACGATTCGCTATTCAAAGGGGCTCGACATCGAAGCGGCTTGTGGACAACTCGTTGTGAAGGCTATGGAAGCCCAAAAAGCAAAAAATTGACTCGTATCAAAGAATATTGTATAGTCAGACGGCTATTTTAAAACAAACGGGGGTCGGTACCAAAGTGGTCAAATGGGTCTGGCTGTAGACCAGATGGCTCTGCCTTCGGGGGTTCAAATCCCTCCCGGCCCACACCTGCCACTTTAGCTCAGTTGGTAGAGCAACGGTTTTGTAAACCGTAGGTCGTCGGTTCGAGCCCGACAAGTGGCTCCAAAAATAATCTGTATTGTACGAAATAATTATGTCTCAAGATAATCTCATCAAACTCGCTTGCACAATCTGCGACGAGATCAACTATCACGAAAATAAGAACGTGAAAAAGTTTCGTGGCATCCGTCTCGAAAAATCAAAGTTTTGCAATCGTTGCATGAAGCACACTGATCATAAAGAGCGCAAATAGCGCTCTTTTTTGGATTTTGCTATACTGCTCTCATGTCTGATCAACCAACCTTTGTTCCAAATACGGACGTGAAGCTCGCTGACCCTTCAACGACGTCGGTTCAATCACAAACAGGAACCCAATTGTCAGTGCCAGCTGTCCAGTCAACAGCTTGCCCATATTGTCCTGAAGCGCCGGAACCTCCATTGGAACAGTTTTATGAAACAAAATTATTTCGGGTCGTCGTCAGTCGCAAACCGTTAACGAATGGTCACGTTATTATTATTCCAAAAAATCATGATCCGCATTTTTATCGCTTTGATTTGGATCAGCTGGAAGAGTTTGGGTATTTGATTAAGAAGGTGTCATTCATTGCAATGCGTCAAACCAACGCGCCTGGCTTTACGTTAGTGATGAGCGATGGAGCCCCAGAGGTTGCTGATTTTGACCACCTGGAAATTCATATTATTCCACGTCAAGCTCAAGATACGCTGTTCCAAGGCATTGGTGATATTTTGAAAGCACAGGCTCATGAAATGGACGATGCGGCCATTGCTGCGCATGTTACAGACTTAAAAAATTTGATGCAGCTGCCACAAGACGCAGCTGGTTCCTGATTTATGATTTTTGCACATGGGCCATTAGGAGCACTGACGTCGCGGGCAACATGGCGCGTTTTTGATGTATTGAATTTGACGCGGTCGCAATTACGTTGGTTGTTGTTGGTTGGATTCATCGGTGGAATTTTTCCGGACATTGATTTTTTGTATGTGTATTTTGTTGATGGCTCTGTGTTTCATCGTGGTTTAATTACGCACACCTTGCCGATCTATCTACTGGTATGGGTGATTGTATCTGCGGCGTGTTACTTGTTGCGACGTTCGTATTGGTTTGCTGTAGTGACGACGTTTTTATTTGGTGTTGTGACGCATTTGGTCACAGATATGATTGCATCAAATGTCCGGATTTTTTATCCATTCAATCAGCATTTTTTTGGGTTGAATGATTTGGGTGTGACATTTTTGAACGATCGGTTGTTGTTGGTGAATTTTTTGATTGAAGGATTTTTTATTTCATGTTTTTTGATTATGCTCGTGCGTGAATTTGTGAATGAGTATTATCATCGGTTGCTCACTGGCGCGGTCGGTGTGTTGTTTGTGATTGGTGCTGGTGTCTTATTGCAGCTGAATGCGCATGCGTATCGTGGACCTGAAATGCTGCAATATGATGATGCCGATCTTGATGGGGTGGTGAATTATGTTGACGAAGATATGGATGGCGATGGCAAGCGAAATCTTGTTGATAATGATAGTGACGGCGATGGGATTGATAATCTTGTTGAGTTGCGAGTTGCGGGCGGAGCGATGGCTGGTGTGTATTATGATGTGACAGAAGGGCGGCCATTGCGGATTATGCAAAAAATGGGAATGGTCGCGAATTCAGAAATGCCGTGGCGTGTGTTCCGAAGTTTTGGTGTGTTTATTGATCAGGAAATTTACCGAGATGCGCGGGTGAATGCGGAAGGATATATTGGTGATGTTGACGCTGAGTCATTTGCCTATAATTCTGTGAATATTCAAAACTTTTTGCGCCATGTTGGTGGATTAGTCGAAGGGGAGAATGTTGCGCGTTCTGGATATCGACCGGGTGATATTGTGTTTTTTGCAGATGGGACAATGGCAGTAGTACTTGAATTGTCAGCTGCCGGTGAGCCGCAGGTGGTTGATTTAGTGAATCGCGGCGTTGGTTCGGTTGGAAGTGTGCGTGATTTATCGAGCGTTGTTGTTGAGCAAGGGGAGGGTGGAATTGTTGCAAAAGGATCGGTGTTGAAATAAGTAAAAGAGAAGTGGTTGCGGCCGCCGAAGGGGTGAGCCTTGAGCAGCCGCGGGATGAGCAGGCGATGAAGCGCTTATATTTTTTTGTAATGACTCGCCTGTCGTGGAGCAAGCTCTTTTAGTAGTAGAGCAAACTTCCCAAGTGCTACAGCTCGAGCACTGTAGGCGTCCTTGCCTTGCGGTGGCATTTCCGCAAAGGTGCGGTCATCATCTTCAGGCACGAAAATCGTGTCGTACCCGAAGCCTCCTTTGCCACGCTCTTCAGAGGTGATACTCCCTCGAGCAACCCCAAGTGGAATATCGATTCCGTGAGGAAACTGTGGGCCGATAACCGCGATGGCACAGTAGAACCGCGCGTCACGATTTTCTAGCCCTGCCATTTTTTCTAGCAGCGCGCGGCATCGGTTTGCGTCCGTGCCTTTGTGCCACCGCTTGGTGTGGAGTCCCGGCCATCCGCAGCCCCTGTGGTTTGCTGGGGCGAGATGCGACAGCGCATCGACACCGAGGCCGGAGTCCTCACAGAGGATGATCCATCGGTCGTGACCGAAGTGCTCCATGAGCGCTCCACGGTAGCGCCGGTAATGCGACTGCGTTTTTTGCTGCGCGATGTCCGTGTAGCAGTCCGCCGTTTCACGGACGTTGATGACACGGAATCCGAGCGACTCGAGGGTTACGGCTCGAATCCCAAGTTTTTTCAAAATCTCCATCACCTCACGCGACTTGCCACCGTTTCCGGTGGCGACGACGACCGTCCAGTTTTCAAAAAGAGAAAGAGCCTTGCGCATGGAAACCTCCATTTCCGATGGTTTTGTGCGTACAACCTACGTTCTATTAACGAGTTGGTCAACCGTTATTTTTTGAATGTTTTTTTATAATAAAAAAGTGGAAAATTTTTCTTGACTTTTGAGAAAAAAATGGTGTAAGGTGGGCGCACATTGTCGAGTGAAAAAGGAGCAAATCAGCTCACACTTCGGCATGAACTTCCACAAAGAGATAGCGCCCCACAAGAGGGCGCTTGCTGCTTTTGCAGCGAGGAGATGCTATGCGTTTTCTTCATCCCGATGATGC
>JBIIKE010000026.1:0-8608 GCA_044233365.1 Bdellovibrionales bacterium
GCCATGCCAATCTTTCAATGCGCGTACCCGCCCGACTGCTCCACCAATTTGCACAATATCACTCATGTGCAATGTCCCGTTTTGCACTAAGACAGTGGCGACTGGTCCGGTGTGTTTATCAACGTGTGCTTCAATAATCGTCCCAACTACTTCACCAGCTGGATTTGCAACCATGACATCTTCTTCCAGGTCTGCAACGAGCAAGACCGTGTCTAATAAGCCATCAATATTTTCATTCTTTTTCGCACTGACTGGAACGCAGACAACAGTGCCGCCCCAATCTTCTGGAATCAAATTAATTTCTGACAGTTCTTTTTTTACGCGATCAACATCTGCGCCTGGCTTATCAATTTTATTAATCGCGACAATAAATGGAATCTTCGCTTCTTGAATAATTTGCACCGCTTCAATTGTCTGTGGCTTGATGCCGTCATCAGCCGCGACGACCAAAATGGCGATGTCAGCGACACGTGCACCACGCGAGCGCATCATCGTAAAAGCTTGATGGCCTGGTGTGTCAATAAATGTAATTTTGCGCTTGTTTTTTTCTACTTGATACGCACCAATATGCTGCGTAATTCCACCACTTTCGCCTTCAGTGACAGATGTTTCTCGAATTGTGTCGAGCAAGCTAGTTTTCCCGTGGTCGACATGACCCATAATTACAATGACCGGTGGTCGCGCAACTAATGATTTCTTATCTTCACTCGCCACGACTTCATTTACTTGCGCTCCTCGATCATCAACGAGCTGTTCAGCTGATTCCGTATCCTTCTTCGGCAAAAAGCCAACCTCTTCCGCAATGATTGCCGCCGTTTCAAAATCGAGCGATTCATTGATCGACGCCATGATTCCGTTGCGCAATAAAATTGCTAAACAATCCGGCACAGTTTTCCCTAAGCGTCCAGCAAACTCTTTTACGGTAATTTTATCTGGAATCAAAATGACTTTTTTTCCATCTTCAGTCACATCTTCCTTTACGGTTTCAACCGTCTCGTCCGAAAACAAACTCTTCTTTCGCTCTTGTTTTCGTTTTTCTTTAATCGCTTGAATAATTTTGACTGCGACAGCGTCATCAATTTTAATCGCGCGTTCTCCAATATCAAAACCGAGCTGATTGACCAAGACAAAGAAGTCATCTTTGGTCATTTTTAATTCACGGTACATCTCGGAGACATTCATATCTCACAAAAAGTACCGGTTTTTTGGCGCTTTGTCAACTTTTTAGCAGCACGGTATCTTTTCCAACAATGCAGGTCACGGCACTCGGCAATACATTCACCTGACATGGCAGTGAAATATTCACGCCATTGTCTGCAACAGCACTACTTGTTGCGCTCCGACTTTCAACTTCTACACTGGCTGCTTGAAACTGACTGTGCTCTTCCCGTTCTTGTTGGCCAAAAAATCGTTTGATTGACATTTGAGTTGTTGCAACAATGTCCATGAGTCCATCATGATAGTTATGTGCCTGCTTGTGTTTGCTACCAAAGGTATCAATCACGCCAATGTTTTCAATACTGATAGTCGTCGCGGTATTTGGTTTTGCCCGTATTGACCAGACATCCCCATTTGCATTCGTCATCCGTACGGCTGCGTTTACTGGCAACGTTAAACTTCCCAATACAAATTGGGTTTGTTCGCCACTATTCACCCGCAATACATCAATCGTGCGAGACAATCGTCGACTCAAAATCGGTGCGCACTCAATCCCAATTGGCAAGCCAAACACCGTCGACAAAACCGAGCGTTTTTGCAGCGGCACAAAACCCAATGTTAATTTATGTTGCAACGCATATGGCAATAATTCAAAAAAAGTTGCATCCGCCCCAACCACCACCAATGTTGTAATCGATTGATCCCCCAGCGCTTGTTCAATCAAAATTGACGGGTCTTTAAACGTTGATAGTCGCTCCACCCGACCGTGAATATCGTGCTGCACAATTGCCGATTCAAACACTGGGATCGAAAAACCACCCTGCTGCTCCTGCGCCAGTTTGTCTAAAAAATACAAGTACATTCATTAGGCGGTTGGTTTTTCTGTCTGCGGGGCCGCACTACTTGTTGCGGGTTTGCTGGTTTTTCCAATATGCATGTTGCCATCAATCAACGCGCCAGTTTGAATTTGAATACTACCAGCTTTGATGTCACCACGGATCACCGCGCTGCTTTCGAGCACCAGCGCATCAGTTGCTGTAATATTTCCGGTTACTGTTCCAGCAATGGAAATTGTTTTACCAGTCAGCGCCGCATCAATTTTTGCTTCTTTGCCAATCATAATGCTCTCCGTTGTTTCAACAGTACCTTTCAGTTCGCCATTCACTGTAATATGTTCACTGCTTTTAATTGTTCCTTCAACAATGAGCGTCGCACCAAAAATAGTTTGGCCACCACTTGCACTCATCCCACCATTGGTTTGTGGTCGAGTTGCAGTTGTTTGCATTACTGGAGTTGTCTGCGTATCATCTTTTTGCGTGAAGAGTGCCATAAAAAAATAAGTAATCAATAGTATAATTTCAAGGTACGAATTTTTGAGCCGCTTGTCAAAGTGATTGGTTGCGTTTGCGCAAGGTTCTGTATACAATAGATGTATATGTTGCACACAAAACAGGAATTACGAAAAGAACTGATCGCAATTGGCATTTTGACCACAGTGTTGATTGCCGCTTTGGCAGCCTTATATATGTATGATGTTCAAACCGGAGTGATCGGTGATTGGTCGCACTGGCTGTACACCAGGATCATTGGGTAGTTTCACTGCCCATTTTGCATGTTCCTGTAGTTTAATGGATAGAACAAGGCACTCCTAAGGCTTAGATAGAGGTTCGATTCCTCTCGGGAACACAAAGTATAATCAATACAGAAAAGACGGTAGATTTAGGTAGTTTTAAATATTTTAGCTAATATTAGGTAAAAATAGCGCTTTTACTTATGCACAGTTCCTGTGAATAAGTAGTCACCTATGTGCATAAGTAGGTATTATTTGAATTTTGATGGAATTGTTCCACGTGGAACAATTTATGTTGTTTGGTGTTTATTGAGCAGCTCTAGTGAGCGCGTCAAAATGATCGTTGAATCTGTGGGAAGGTTGTTTAGTGGAAACCAACCAATTTCATCACACTTTAATGGCTCAAGATTTGTTGGCTCACCCACCCATTCATAGACAACAAAAGCATGGGACACCCCGTGTTGACCGATTTCAGGCATGAGATGATCAATATAGCCGATGTGCTCAGGGTTTTTGATTGTTACGCCACATTCTTCTTTGCATTCACGAATCAAGGATTGTTCAACTGTTTCCTGAATTTCAATTGCCCCGCCAGGAATAGACCACAAACCTTGATCGTTGCGTGTGTTTTTAGACCGCCGCATTAGAAAGACTTCATTTTTTTCATTGATCAATAAAACAGTTGAGGCAATGCGTGGGAATTCGTATTCATTCATAGCAGTATTCTAGCATATTTTATACATGTTCAATTGTTCCACGTGGAACAATTGAACTGAAGGTCAAATGCAGTAACAAAAAATGGCCCATGATAGGCCATTTTAGTTTATTTACCGCATGCGCAGTCTCCGCCACAACCTTCAGTCATATACTATTTTTACTAGTTAATTCAGTGACAAGCATAGCTGAATTTCTTGAAATTGTCAATTTTAGAGAATTTTTGAGACAATTGTTCCACGTGGAACAATTGTGTGCCGAAATATAATAGGTGGGAGGTTCGTAGTAGAGAGTGTTGCGAGTCAGTAAAGCGAGGAGGAGTGGTAGATATGATTGAGCTATAAAATTAAATGGAAAGACTCGAAAGCAATGCCACGTTAAATGCTTTCGTAGAAATAACATTTTTTACAGTTACGAATCTAATGTCTCATTGTTCCACGTGGAACAATTTCAATGTTCTACAGAATAATTTACCTAATATTAAATAAATATAGTGTAATAATATTTTACGACGCATAAAAACATGAACAAACGGCTAGTTACGAATTAATGTCTGTTGCCTATTGACAAAAAAGGCTTTTTATCGTAAAAAATGCTTGCCTACAACATTGGAGGGCACATGCTCGTCCTTGTGAAGTCACAAGACATAATTACAAAAGAGAGGGTTCCGCCGGGGTGGACACATCCAGATAGCGAAGCGGAGGTCAGGGCGAACCCCTGGCTCCGCCTCGTGATCCAGGCGCTGGCCGCAGAGGGTTCTCGCCGAGAGTTCCCGACCGAGGCTGAGGCGCGAGCCTTTGCCCAGGAAAACCCGCTGGTAGATTTCCAGACCATCCTCGCCGATGGTGGCGAGTGTCCTGAGGGCCTGGCCTGGTTCTTCGCTCGGCGGGAAGGTCGGCAGGACTTTGACGAGTCCTGGGCCGTGAGCGAGCGACTCGGAGAGCTGCCGTGGCTCCTCAAGAGCCGCGACGCCGCCTGAGCCCTTCCGGCTCGCAGCAGACACTTCATCTCGGATGAAGCTGACTGACTGTGAGCCAGACGTCGTTCAATAGGTATCACCTATTCTGATGAGTCCATGTTTTAAAAAAAACGCAGGACGAAAACGACAGAAATATAAACAAAAATCTCAAAAAACCCTTGCACTTTTTCAGATTTTGTTGTATACTAACACTCACTATGAATAGTGAGTTGTTTTTCTTTTTATTACTCCTTGGCCTGTCCGGCTTTTTTTCTTGCGCTGAAATGGCGCTGTTTTCTTTATCTGACGCCAAGATTCGCACCTTCCTCGAACAAAACAAAAAAAATGCCAAAGTGTTGGCGGAAATTAAAAAGCAACCACAAAAGTTACTGATTGCAATTTTAATTAGTATTACATTTGTAAACTCCGGAGCGACTGCGATGGCGACAGTATTTGCAACCAAGGCCTTTGGTTCAAACGGTGCTGGAATTGCAGCCGGTGTCATGGCATTTTTGATTTTATTTTTTGGGGAAATCGCGCCGAAAGTTGTCGCGCAAAAATATAGCTCAAAAATTGTCCTTGCTATTGCACCAATGCTTAAAGTAACGATGCTCGTGCTCACGCCAATTATTTTTGTGATGGATAACCTCACAAAAGTGTTTTTGAAAGTATTTGGTTTGCAAGAAGTGCGTTTAGGAGTTTCTGAAGATGAAGTGAAAGCGCTCTTAACCCTTGGTCATGAAGAAGGTGCAGTGGAAAGCGGTGAACGCGAAATGATTGAACGGGTGTTTTTACTCAATGACATCACAGCTGAGGATGTCATGACTCCAGAGGAATATATGGTTGGCTTTGATGCCGACACAGCATTACAAAAAAGTTTACCGTTGATGGAAGACACTGGCTATTCTCGCTATCCGATTTTTCATCCAGAAACTGGGCAAGTTGAAGGGATTGTCTATATTAAAGATATTTTTGCCATTTTGGCACACCAACCATCAACAGAAGAATTACAAAAACGCATTGATGGAACGATGAAGCCAGCGTCATTTGTTCCAGGAACGATGCACATTGACGATCTGCTGAAATTTTTTCAAAAGAAACATCAACACATCGCGATTGTGGTTGATGAATATGGAACCGTACTCGGACTCGTCACGCTCGAAGATTTACTCGAAGAAATTGTCGGGGAAATTATTGATGAAACAGATGTTGACTCTGACTTGATTCAACGGATTGATAAAAATAGCATCATGATTGATCCACGCATCACCATTGGCCGTGTCAACACATTTTTTAATTCAAACTTAAAGGGCTCACGTCACAAAACAATGGGCTGGTTATTGTTACGTGAGTTTGGCCGCATCCCAGAAAAAGGTGATTCAATTGTTGTGAATGGATATAAATGTATTGTTGAAGACGCAGACGAGCGTAAAATGAAGCGTGTCATGATGATTAAGACGCCATCGGTGCGTTAGTTGACCGAGAGCTGCGCTTCTATTATTATAGTAATCCAAATAAACAATAATTCTATTTATGGCAAAAGAAGTTACCGACGCAACCTTTCAAGCAGAAGTTTTAGAATCACAAGAGCCAGTATTAGTCGATTTTTGGGCACCATGGTGTGGTCCGTGTCGCGTTTTGGGACCGATTGTTGAAGAGCTTGCAACAGAAAACGAAGGGAAAGGTGTAAAAATTCTCAAAATGAACGTGGATGAAAATCCAGAAAACCCAAGTAAGTATGGCGTGCTCTCAATTCCAACCATGATTTTTTTCAAAGGCGGAGTGCCGGTTGACCAATTGGTTGGTGTACAAGACAAAGCATTGCTTCAAGGCAAGCTTGATGGTTTAAAATAATATGACAGACGTACAAGCAGTCGAGACTGACTACGACGTTATTATTATTGGCGGTGCATCAGCTGGTTTAACAGCTGCGTTGTATGCATCTCGTCGCACACTCAAAACACTGATTATTACGAAAGCGCTTGGTGGACAATTATCAATGACACCATCAATTGAAAACTATCCTGGAACAAAACAGGCAAATGGCATGGACTTGATGTTTTCGTTTTTGGAACATGCGCAAGAATATGGTGCGGAGATTGCATATGAAACTGTCACTGGCATTTCACGCACCCAAGATGAAACATTTGTGATTGAAAGTACTGGCGGAAAACGATCGGCGACTGCTGTTATTTTGGCGTTTGGGTTAACGCCAAAAAATTTAGATGTTCCTGGTGAATTAGAATATCAAGGAAAGGGCGTGACATATTGCGCAACCTGTGACGCGCCGTTGTTTAAAAACAAATCGGTAGCAGTGGTTGGCGGAACCTATGAAGCGCTGGATGCTGCGCAGCTCTTAACACGCTTGAATGCAACAGTGACGTTGATTCATGAAAAAGACAACTATCCACAACAACGTGATCTGTTTGCAGAAGTGCAGAAAAACCCAGGAGTGACATTGCAACTCAATTCAACCGTAAAAGAAATTCGGGGTGAACAATTAGTAAATGCAATTGTTGTAGAAGAAAAAGCTGAAGATGGTTCAGTGACAGAAAAAGTCATTGAAGTGGCTGGCGTGTTTGTTGAAAAAGGCCACAAGATTCAATCTGAATGGTTGGGTGATCTTGTTGAGTATGGTCGCGGAAATACAATCACAGTCAATGATATTAAAGAAACCAAAACACCTGGATTGTTTGCTGCTGGAGATGTAACTCCGCAACGGGACAAGCAGGTCGTTGTGTCAGCGGGGGCTGGAGCGATCGCAGCGCTTACTGCGTACAAATACATTCAAAAGAAAAAAGGGAAGCCAGCGGTGTTGGTTGACTGGAAGCACGATTAAGAGTTTTTTCGCTCTTGATTTTGTCACTCGCCTGTGCTATACTTCTTATAGATTGAGGCAAAAAGCCACGATCAAACAAAAATAAAAATAACAACCACATATGCAACAAACGCACAAAGCGGAGCGTTTGATGTTACAATCAAGCGTTGTATTTTTAAGCGCAGCAATCTTTTCCATTTTGGGACTGGTTGTGATCCTTACGTAAATTGAAGTGGAAAATCGCTTCATTCATAAAGCATCGGAGAAAGGCATTTGAAAAAGTGTCTTTCTTTGTTGCAGAGCGCATATGGCATCAATTATTTTAGTTATGGGAGTTGCAGGCGCTGGGAAAACCACCGTCGGCAAAAAGCTCGCTGATACAATCAGCGCGGTTTTTCTTGATGCTGATGATTTCCATTCAGCGGAAAACAAAGCAAAAATGGCAAGCGGAATCTCATTGACGGACGAGGATCGGCAGCAGTGGTTGCTTGATATTCGTGCGCATGTCGATTCTGCGTTGAAGAATCCGAATGTGCATATCGTTCTTGCATGTTCGGCGCTCAAAGAGCAATACCGTCATGTGCTCCTAGATGGCATTGAAGGTGCAGTCGTTATTTTTTTAGATGCGCCACATGACGCCATTGCAAAGCGCCTTGAAGAGCGTAGCGATCATTTTTTTAATCCAGCGTTACTGAAATCGCAGTATGATATTTTAGAAAAACCAGTACACGCGATTACTGTTGACGCCCGCGCATCAGTTGATAGTATTATTGCAACCATATTGAATCAATTATCATAACACTATATGAGACCACGAATTGAATACCGTAGTGCTCCAGGTGCACATCAAGAGGTTGTACAGAATACAGAGCCTAGATATGCAGAAGGTGATTTGGCCGCTGTACGTGTTTCTGGTGAAGTTCATCCAGATCCTGATATGGTGAAATATATCTTTGAATTACAAGGTCGTGTTGAAAAAGGTGCGCGTGCAACAGATGGTGAAGGTGCAGAAAAGGGGATGGATTACCATGAATATGCACGTTTGTTTTGGACTGAAAAAGCTCCAGAAGAAGTGCGCGAGAACCAACAAGCGTTTGCTGTGTTTGAGAAATTATTGATTCATGATTTGCAACATATTCCAATGAGTGAGTTAGTGTATCCTGAGGTGGAGGCGTCTATGGTTGCATTGATTCAACAATATGGAGACGCTATTAAAAGTGTCGGTATTTGGTCGACCGGCGATGTTGACGCAACGGGATATCAGGTGTCAAAAATTATGCGGTCGAATGTGATTGGCGGATTTCGTCGTGGATTAAAAACGGCGGTTACAGATATGCCAGAGCGACGACAATTTTTAAAAGAAAAAACACACTATATTGTTGATAATGAT
>JBIIKE010000004.1:0-25594 GCA_044233365.1 Bdellovibrionales bacterium
CAAGGCCTGAATATCTGCGTCAGTTAATCCAGCTTGACGGGCGATTTCAGCATCAAGAATAGCCTTGCGCCTTGCTTCCTCAGCTTTCTTTTTAGCAATTTCATCATCATCTTTTTTTTCTGCTCTAGCCTGCTCTCCAGTAAAAAGGCCTTTCACATAACGAGCAGCACCACCCACAGTCGCATCTTTGACATACGCTTGACCTTCATCAGTAAATGCACCAAACAGCCCACCAATAAAACGGCTTGTTTTGCTACTGGTTGGATCTGCCAACTCTTTGGCCATTGCCTGAGAGGCTGCCGATGAAGCATCTTCTTTTCGCTTCGTCGCCTTATCAAAATTATTGCGTAAATTTGTAAACGCACCCTTCGGATCTAGGACTGTATTCGCAAGAATATCAAGACCATAACCAAAATTTGAAACTCCTCTTCCAATACCTTGCGAGGTATCGAGCTGTGTATTCAAAGCATCTTTCCATGATGGATTAATATACCCAGCTACGCCACCAACTGCACCACCTAATAGGTTCGGTATTTTTCCTGACTTCACTTCACCGGCACGGTCAGATGCCCAACGACTAGCCGTTCCAACAAGTCGCCCACTTGCTGAACCCACTAAATCTGAAGCACTGCTGACATAACTTCCTACTTCCCCAGCCATGCCAGAAGAAAAGCGCAACGCACCAAACAACATAACAAATGCAATTGCAAAATTGGCGATAATATTGGGTTGCGTAGCCTGAAAGGAAGAGATGCCCTGCAAATCAGACAAAGCAGATCCACCGGTTGCTGTTGTAGACTGGAGACTCTTGATTTGATCAACCTCACTCAAACCTTGAACCAGAGGTGTTGCTGCCGCGCCACCAATACCATCTGCATTTACACCAGTAGCACTCCCATTCATCATGGTCAGTGTTAGCCACAAAAAGAACACAATGAATGGGCCCATTATTAAATACCGACCCCACATTTCCCACCACTGACTTGAATAGCGTTTTGTAATGTCCAAAATACGAGTGACGTATGCAATTGGTGACAGCACAATCAAAAACCACAACATAATAATACGCAACACAATCATCACAACAAAAGCGGCCAGGATAGCCAGAGCAAGGACCTGAAATATAACCATTAAAATAATAGCACCGAGCATCTCTAATACACCATCTCCTTGTGCTGATACCTGATTTTGTAATCCAGTCACCTCTGTTAAACCACCAATTGCTGGCAATCCAAATGATCCCAGAATACCTGCTCCCCAAGACGTTCCAAGGCTTCCACCAAATGTTGCCATTGCAACTGTCGCTGCATCAGTAAAAAACCCACAAATAGTTTTACTAAAGTTAATGAGCACAGCATAAAGAACAAACTTGCGCAGTAAATCTTGCCACTTATAACTTTCCAAATTCAAGACTGCAGCCATTGCAATAACCAGCAAAATAATCGCAAAAAATAAATTACAAATATCACGCACAATCCGCCAGCCTGTAACTACAGCTGAGACATTCACAAAACCGCCCTGAGTTGTTCCAGTGCTCACCAACGGATTCCAATCTGCACCCCATGGATACGCAACAACCATGTCAAGAATGGCGGCAAATATTGCCAAAAGTACACCAAATAAAACATATATTGGTGCCAGAATAACTTGCGCAAAAAGTCCAGCAATTGTTCCTGCTACAGTAGCTTCAGCAGCTTCCGGAAATGGCGTAAGACCAAAGGCGTACATGCTGCCGCCAATTACGACAAGACTCACCACACCAATCGCACTTCCATACGCGAGTCTTTTGAAAAACAATTTGATTTTTCCACGAACAAAGGACAAGACATGATCAACATCACCAATTGCTTCCTGCAGCTGGTCGCGCGTCAGGAATAAACGTAGTTGCATGAAAAAATTCAGCATGAAATAGAATTACACTAACAGACTTATTATACAATATTTTTCTGTTTTACGCCAAATGATTTTACCCTACTCTCACGCGCTATTTATAGCGCTGAGACTCGGTATTAAAAATATCCTGTACAATGCCGAGGCTAATTGCATACGTCGCATTCAAACCCTCCCACGTGAGGCGTTTGGCTCCTAATGTTGCTTCAGTTCGATGTGGTGTATCTGAAACATAATATGCCATACCAAGCCGGAAATCGGTGTTGATGGAAACCTGCGCTTTCTCTGGATAGCGCATTGGGTGGGTCATTTCATAAACGGCATTCAGGTACGGTGCGGCTTCCATTTCAATAATGCTATACCCTTGCGCAAAATCCTCAGTCAAGCTGGTTTCATTTTGCAGATATGTCCCCCGAACGGTAACAGCTTGCTGGCTATCAAGAATCGAATTTTTTTCAATATACGGATCAAACACTCCACGATGAAAATCATTATAGACAAAAAAATGATTGTTCGTGTGTTTATCAAACACTTGATGGGGAATTGTAATGTCTCCCAATTGACCGTTCAATGACGCAGCCTTCCCCATAATATAAACACCGCGCAGACTGTCGACATTGGAGCTGACTTCTCTAAGAATGCGGTAGGCCCCCATACCAAGTGGGTACGCAATGTTGAGAATCAGTGCATTGGAATTGCGCAATGTCGCTTTTTGCTTGTCAGTCAATTGTAGACGAGAGTCCAAATGCGGATTATCAATAAGGTCTTTAATGGAAAATACCTGCGCTTCAATATCGATATGATGATATGGCGGCATCCGATGCAATCCCCATTCCTGTTCATGCTCTAGTTTGGCTTCCTGAAATTCTGGGTGGCGTTTTTCAGAAAACCGAGAAAGGTAGTAGAGAATATTTTCTTCTGGGACACGTTCTTCCTCAAAGGCTGCTCGTTCTTGTTGCAAACGCTGCGCATTATCTAGCTGAAGAAACTGTTTATTGTCTTGTGCGTAGCCGGAGAGGACATTAATGAGTGAATGAGAATTGGATGAGACAAAATACACCGGCTGTTTGTAAAGGTCGTACTGTTCTGTTTTACGAATGCTGGCAATTTGAATCCACCATTCTTGCACTGCTTTCGCGTAATCAACATTTGAACCGGCAAGCAGTCGGGCTTCGAGATCGATTGGATTCTGCGCAAGGGCAATAAATTGTTCAAGGGCAGTTTTGGTGCCGAGGGCTTCTGTGAGTTTTGTATAGTCAGCTGGGGATTCGAAACAATCTTTGAAGGCGGTTCCAGCTGTGAGTAGTGTGTGCAATTTCTGAATTTCGATTGAGATTGCGGTGGCATTGGTGATGATATCTTCAACATCCGTGATGCTTGCGACAAAAAATGCGAGCTGTTGAGTCTCTGTGTTGTATGCACAGACACGAGCGCGCGCGACGGCTTGCGTTTTTGTCCAGTTGTGCGTGTCGATACCTTCATGTTCAAAGACGCGATCCGACTGCCCCATGAGAATTTCAGAACAGGTGATGAATTCTGGTGGGAGGCGCAATAATGAATAAACCAGCGCACCAATGTCTGGGGTTGTGTCGAGTACTTTTGCGTGTAAGACTGGTCGCGTTGCTGCATGTTCTTGGCTAAAAGACGAAATTTTTACCACTCCCCCGCCAGCCAGCGCTGAATGGATTTTTTGAACGTAAATATCAATTGGATTCATAGTAGAATACTTTTATTTTTTCTTTGCGTGATGCTGATGCCTCATAGTGTAGCATGATGAAAAAAAATATGCATCAAAAAACCGAGCACATGGCTCGGCTTTTTTTGTTGTGTTTTATTTATTTTAAAAAATTGAGCAGCGAACCACTGAAAACAAGTGACTCGCTGCTGTATAAAAACTACACACTAAGGAGAATATAAAACCTACAGGAGCAGTAAGATTTAATCTGCTATTCCATTGCAGTTAGCGTCACGAGCCGCTTGCGTTTCATCGAAACGAGATTGCGGTATGCAGATTGCATCCTCGTAGTAGCCATCACAATTATCGTCGGAGCCACTGCACTCCGCTTCAGGCGCTCCGGGATACACAGCAGGATCTACATCATTACAATCGTACCATTCAGTATCCGGTACAGTACCCGGGAGTGGGCCAGGCACAGTGCCTGTAGGACTTGCTACGGAATAAAGCCCGTCGAAACCATCGCCATCCTTATCTTCACGAAAGAATGTCGATGGATCCCTGCCGTATGGCCAACAATCCTCAACTGAATTCTGGCATGCCATTACGAAAATGCAGTAGATGAATCCCTTGATCGGTCGCATGATGATCTCCTTTGGTGTAGCTACAGTATAACAAAAAACAAAGCTTATGGCATCTCTTAATAAATTTTCTACTACTCTCTTCTGTAGCCACGTCACTGATTGGTGTGACATGTTCACAGAAAGGAGTCCCACGTTGCTTGAAGCATTGTGGGACTGGGGCGGCCGCGCGGCCAGCCGCCCGAAGTAGATCAAGGGCACGCACGCCCCCCGTCCGCAGCGACGTCGATCACGCCGTCGCAATCGTTGTCTTCGCCGTCGCAGAGTTCCGGCGCACCGGGGTAAATTTCCCCGGCCTCCGGTACTGCTGCGTCCCAGCAGTCCCACTGAAGGGACCACTGGACGCCGACTGGCGGCTTGAACCACCCGTCGGCGTCGGCGTCGACGTCGGCGCCTGGCCCCCCAGGGACGGGGAGCTCCTCAGCTGCGGCCGTATCGTCGGCCGCAGACGCCCCGTCCTCGACGGGGAGCTCCTTCTCACAAGCCACCAGGCTCGTGAGAAGGAGGAAAAAAGCCATGCGCATGACCTTCTCCTTGTTGGGGTTGGTTCCAAAGAAAAGGTTTTTTCTTCAAAACACACCCCAACAAGCTGTAATTAGTGAAAATCAAAAATTGCGAAGGTGCAATTGCTACCGTTTCAATATCACATTTTGCACTAAAAGTCAATACATCAGTCTTCTGCAGTGGAAAACCTGTGCACAGACTATTTATGGTGTGACTCGCAGTAAGAAGCCGGCTTCAGTGAAGGAATCGCACGAATCACGCCGATCCGCCGGACTATCTGTTCCATTACACGTTCCCCAATTATCTCGAATGCGGATACGAACTTCATATTCACAAGCGCCATTCACAAACTGAACATCATTTTCTGGGCTTGGATTACAGGTATAGATATGCGTATAGACATGGTCTCCACTCGCTGCTTCCCAAGAATCGGATGGCGTTGTTTCATCAAATCCTTCACCAGGTTTGCCTTGCCATTGAATCTGAATGGTGTTGAGCGGTTCTTGATCACGATCCACTCGAGATCGGAATTCCAATGTCGTCGCTTGATTCGCAGCAATTTCAATCGTGCCACTTTCTTGTCCATTCAAACGCACATTACTGACTGTTGGACGAATCGCACAATACTGTTCATCGCCTTGGTCATTAGTGCCAGCTGGACACAAATCCATGTTTTGGAATTCATTCAAGATTGTTCCGATTTCCGCAATCGCACGATTATCAACTGATGGATCCGCATCATCATAGGCTTGTAACTGTTGTAAGGTAAATTCATCTAAAATACTACCCACTGTTAAGCCACCTACTTCACCATCCACTTCTTGGTGCAATTGCAATTGCGTCGCATTTCGCGGCTGCGCGAGATAGACTGTTCCATCGGCCAAACCGGCAAAAATATTCCGGTAATTCGCCCAACCAGTACGAACCGCATTTCGTAATTCCTGTGCATAAGTTGAACCAGCGCCACCTTTGCGTTCAAGGTTATATGGACTGCCATCTAATCCAGTACACTGTGTTGCAACTGGACAAGTATCGTTTGCATCATTCGCACGGACATCACACGGAATCGCTTGTTGGGTTGTTGGACTAATATATGTTTCACCACCTGGAACTGTCGTACAGACTCCTTCAACACTCACCCATAAATTCTGTTCACAGGAGAATGTATCAAACTGATTCAATGAATCGCTATAAGGACTGGTATTTTGACAGACGTTTTCTGAACACTCACCAATACACGAGAATGGCAGCCCAGAATTCTGGTTTGTATACACCAACGGCAACTGACCAGCAGCACCTGTGGTGTGTTGCTTGCCAGTGCGTTTATCACTACCCCATTGTGTTGAGAACAAATCACCAACACCTAAATCACCAAACAACACATTGCTATATTTTTTGCTGCCCGAACTGCTTTGCAGCTGATAGCTATAGCCCAAATCTGGAATGGTATAGCCGCTGGTTGGTTGAATACGGGTGCGCCATGGAGTCACCTGAACAGATTGGTCCGTGCGCGCTGCCGATTTCACAGCCAACACACATGGCTCTTTCAATTCAAATGTCCAAAAAAAGTTCCGAATTTGATAGACATCATAACGCTTGAATCCATTAAAGACAACAACATAAGCTGCTCGTAAATACCCATCTTCAAAATCTAAATTAACCGCCTGAATATTCGCCCCACAAATTTGAGAATTCCAACAAGTGGTTGTCGTGTTATCAAAATCTGCATCAATATCACGAATATTACGACCAGCAAAATATTTGAAGAAGTCGTTATTCTCAATCGTGTAACTACCAATTTGATTAGTGTTTCCAGTCGTTCCACCAATACGACCACTACGGGACCAAATATCCGCCCCAGTATCTTCATCAGTACCTACCCCCATGACATCCGCAAAGCGCTCAAATGGATTAAAGTAATTCCCATTATTATAAATCCGTCCTGCACCAAATAGAATACTGCCAGTTGCATCATTATCAGCTTTATTCGATGTGCCTTTCACGACAACAAAGTCAGCATTTTGCAGCTCGGCTGGAGTCGATAATGTATTACACGGCTTATCTCCACACCATAATCCATACTGCGCGGCAGTGACACCTGCATTACCCGCATCATTACCCGCATCATTAAACATATTTGCAACACCAGCCTCATCATCTTTTCCAATTGCTTGAACTTTCCACAACGCTGGTTCACCGTCAACTTCCAATGCGGTTGTTCCTTGTGGATCATTACCATCCTCTTCCACTTTGGCAAGAGATGTTTCAGTAATAGCACCATCAATATTCCAACTATTTTTTGCGCCGCGAACATCATTTGCCTGAGAGCCAGGCGCGTTACCTTCACCGAGATTCACAATAATGTTGCTGATTTCAGAAATATGCAACTGTTTTTCAATCGGTAAATTCGTGAATTTACGGAAGAAAGCCTCTTCACGTTCTCGTGGCTGATCTGTACCTGCAGTATCTGTATGCGTATCTTGGTCAATAAAGATACTTGGAATGCGATGACGCATGGTGTAATGTTGCGTCAAATATTCGTGTGCTAATGTCGTGTCAGTATAGCCCGTGCCAGATCGAAATTCATAATCTGTGGTGTACGCATTTTGTTCACTAAAGCGCAGTAAAGATTCATCTGGAATTTCACATTCTGAACCTGCGCCATAGGCTGCACAATCTGTATCAACGTTACATAATACATTGTGATCATTGTCTGCAGTATCAGGATCATCATATGGCACACAACCAGCTCGATCATCACAGGTATCATCTTCGACTAACCCACCTTGCGGATTTTTACATTGTCCCACTGGTTCATTTCCATAACATAACTCGCCTGTACCGCAATCAGATCGAGTTGTGCAGGCATCACCACGCTCACTACAAGCGCCAACATTTTCATTCCCTTTTGCGACAAGACAATGGTAGGCTGGCGCTTGATCAGTGTACCGCATCTTGATGCTGGCACGCAGTAGATCTGATTCACCAGCCAGCGTGTCAACAGGCCACCAAGCAATGCAGCCGTTTTTACGCAATGTGTCGCCTTCCAAGCAATAGCCTTTCCATCCCGTATAAATTGCGCCAGTAGTGTCAGTGTAATTACAAGACACGGAATCAGCATTTGGGTAGGCCCGACAAGAACGGCTAATGAGTTTTGGATTTGGCGTTTTTGAAACAATATCACTATCAACTTTATTTCCCGCAACACCACCTTCGGCAGAGACTTCTAGAGCCGGGCGCAACGAGACATTGTCAATGATAAATGGAGCGTTTGATGCATCGGTAATTTGCGCGACAAATAATGTGACAGCATCTGTAACTGTGTCATGGTTGCTAATAATGAGCGGACCAAAGGTGTACGTCTGCATCTCTGTAGTAAAGCGGAATGGATTCGTATCTGGATCGTCAGTGAAAAAATCTTGATTATCAGCACCACGACTACCACCATAATATAAGCCAACAGTGAGGGCATCGCCCGTTCCATCTGGATTGGTAGCTGGTTCGCGCAAATATTTCGCATCAAACGACAGGACAAATTCCTGACCATTTTCAAACAATCCACTGTCTGGCAAGGTCACTTGCAGACCAGACTCACGATTACCAACTGGCTGCACAACCATCACATTATTCAAGTTGAGCGATTTCGCGCCAACAATCAACGAAGTTAGTGTGTCGGGCTGCTGGCCAGTATCTGGTGAAACAAATTGATAGGCATCATCATAATCGACAATGCCCATTTCAGCATTTCCATACGAACGCCAATCATTCCATTGTAATTCTCCACCATCACGCTGAACGTTATTACACCAACCTTGTTCATATTGAATATCAGAAACACGCTGATCACTCGGATTATCGGCAGCTAATTTCGTCTGCACGGCTGTTTCAGTTGCTTGAACCCGACAATGAATATCAAGTGTACAACGAGCACTGGTATCACGCGCCGCATTCGCCGCTTGCTGCAATGCATCCTCACTTGAGCCAGACGATCCGCTACAGGTGACATTTTCAAAATCGTGATCTGGAATCAATTCTTGGGTCAAGGGTGCAGTAGCGAGACCACGCTGCGGCATCCAATCAGCCGGATAATAACCTACACTTTGAGCTGCTCCATCTCCAATCCATTCCATGCCAGCTTTGACAAAGCCAGAATAATTTCGCAATTGCGCGACAGTTGACGGATCTCCAGGTTGAGATGTGGTTTTAATAACATCCAGCGAATCAATTGAATTTGCAGACGGCGGCAAAACCCATTCAGAACAGATGCCAGTATCTGGATTTCGTTTTTTACAAGTGCCTAATGCCTGACAGGTTGTGACAATTTGACCGTTAATGTTTGTAACATTGGTTCCAGAGCAGGCAATCCATTCCGCACATTGACGATCACGTTTCACCTGAATCACGACATTGGCATCTGCTGCATTCGCTGTTCCATCACAAATAATTTGACCATCTGACGCTCGTGTTTGACACGGAGCTGGCGCAAAGGCATCGCCGCTACCAGTAACTAACGCTGCTTCAGCTTGCGCAGAAAGATAGGTGTTACTGAGGTTGGTTGTATCTTGAAATGCCACGCAGCCTTGTCCTTCATCAACGGTTCCATTACATGTGTTCGTATCAGATTGCGGTGCGCCATCCACTGAAGAATTGATATACGAATACTGTTCAACTTCTGCAAACTCAACACTATCAAACAGCACGCTGCCTGTTCCAGAGTGTTCAACAAACACAGCCACTCGCACAGTTCCGGTTGGAAATGTGTGATTCATACTTGGGCCGATCATGCCATAATAACGCGTCCAGGCATTTTCAGTTGCCACTCCACGATTTGATCCACCAAAAGCCGCAATTGCATAATCTGTTGCTGCATTATCTGCTGTGCGAATCTCATTTCCACTTGCATCAAAGAAACGCAAGCCAATACCAAACTTCGCGCCACCTTGTGGCCATGCATACCCACGGAGTGCATAGATTTTATTTGGATCAACAGCTACTTGTTGAGCTGGTTCAACAGAACAAACATATTCAAAATCATTAATCGCTTGCAGTTTCAAGGCTTTTTTTCCATCAGCTACCTGTTCTTCTGAGCTGGTTGCAATATCACACCCATATCCACGCAAACCAACTGCGCCAATATATGGAGCAGCATCGCGTACAGACTCTTTCCAATTATCTGGTTTTTGATCTGGCGAACGATCTGTCTGATCATTATTGTTCAAGACATCTGTTTCAAAACTAGTATTCACCACGACATCAACTGACTCAGAGTTTGGATCAAGATAATTCGTACAACCGGCAAACACAGGATTACACTGTCCGACCCAACCGGAATCATTGTTCAAATCAGACACACAGCGTGATGGTGAGCCATCATCTGCCGTTGGACATTCCGCGTCAGTTGAACAAAGCTCACCTTCGCGTGGACCATTATTACAAACCGGACCTTTTGGTTGAGATGGTTGATCTGCTGGATTTTGCAATGGGCATGGATCACCATCTGCCGTTTTCCATTCACCAGCACCCTCATCATAATTACAGAGTTTGTTGCCTGGGTTTTTGAAATACTGAATGGAGCCATCTTGCGCTGCATACGCCTGACAACTCAACTGCTCATCAGTACAGAGACTATTGCTATAGAAGTCTGGATCATTCAAGAAGAATTCTTTTGTAAAGCCTGACACAGAACCGTCTGCGCTCACTGCTGGCAAACCAAGGGCTGTACACGACGCAACACTCGCATCGCAGAATGCTTCCGGTTTGATAATACGCGCTTCTGGCCTGTCTGCTGAGACAATAACATCGTCGCTTGACCCTTCATTATCTGTATTAAAACGCTCTGTAAATGGTGAGCTTGAATTTTGTGTATTGAAGACTGCTGTACAACCTGCATCGTTCTCATCACACAATTTTTCAAATGACTTAATGTATGTCGTCTGACCATTTTGATCATTATATTGCTGACATCCTTCAAAACCATTACAGGTCTCAGCAGAGCCAGCGATCATGTACACACTATTGTTTTCAAATACTTGGACATTATCAATATAGACAGCAGTTCCATTATAAGAGAAGCCAAATTCACTGTCGCCGGATAACGGACCTTGTGAGACAAACGGTCCAACTGAATACCGCTGCCACTCACCTGTGAGTGTGACTGTTCCAAATGTTTGACGAACACCACTCGATGGACTGTTCACGAACACAGTCAGTGTTTGACCAGCATCGCCTTTGGCCCAGAACGTTGAAACATAACTCTTTTCAGCCGTAATGTCTGCTGGCAATGGCGTTGCGGCTGCACTTGACGCAGTGGAGCTGCCAATCTGCATAGATTGCCCATTATTTGCAGATGCAACCGTACTTGAACTCGTTCCGCCGCCCCACATTGTGCCATCAAACTGCTCATCAATAATGAAGCGTTCGTTGTTTCCTGCAGAACCTTTGTATTCTCGACAGAGATTTGCTGACGCAGAGCAGGTTTGGCTTTCTGCTGGAATGGTGTAATAGATCCGACTGTCTTGTGAATTACGCAAAGCCGTACATGACTCTGACACAGTAATTGTTGCGGTACGCAGACGATAATAGCGCGTTCCAGCTTTATCAAAATATTCTGTACAGTTTGGGTTGCTACCGAGCTCAGCAGCAGAACAGACAGCTTGATTGTCTGCTGTGTCAACACAGGCAGCATCAGCTGATTGCGCTGTTCCACCTGTCAGATCAAGGTTTGTACATGGACCCGCGTCTTGATTACTCTTTTTCAAATACCATGATCGAATCTGGTACCCGGTTTGATCTGAGCCTTCAAAAGAATAATAGGTATCAACCAAACCATTCTCAATCTGTGTTGTTGTTGGTTTCACACATTGGCGAATGTAACTGTAGTATTCAAGTGATTCACCACCCGCACCTTGTTTATCAATATTCACGTATTGTTCACATCCAACATCTTGCGCGGAACAACTGTCACCAGTACTTGGAGTCAATGAAATACTTGGTATACAAGCAACACCTGCACCACAATCAACTGCTGCCCTATTCGGACTACAAGAGGTCGCTGTGCCTTCACAATAGAACCCAGTACGCTTTGCAATTGCGGCAGCTGAGTCTTCAAGGCCTGGAGCAAATTCTTTCAGCGGTGCTTGATATGGTGTTGGTTCTTCAACAAACGCCTGACAACCCACAAATTGTTGGAAACATTGTGAGCAAGCGGGGTTTGAGAAATTCGCACCATTTCCACAGGCTTCAGATAATGGGTTGGTGACTCGACCTGGAATAGCTAGACGAGACGCGCCAGTTTGTGGAGTGTACAGCTGACATCCGATCTCATCTGGCGAACATTGCTCTGCAACCGTCGTTTTGAGATGTACAGCATTTGCACCATAGTCTTGATACGCAGTTGATGTTGTAGTGTTTGTAATTTCAATTAACGCAACATCATCAATGATAAGGTTACAATCTCGTGGTGCACCAATAGTGACTTGTACTGTTTCGTTCGTAACATTGGCAGGAAATGTATACGGATCTAACACCATTATCTGATAATCTGAGCTGCTTGGATATTGCAACCGATCAGTACGACCAACCCGTGTGTCTGTTGTAGAAATAATTGCCCGAGCTGTTCCTTGATCTTCACATGTTCGACCACTGGTATTCAGATATTTATAAGACAGAGCAAATGAGCGATTGGCAACGGAATAGCCTGTGTCAATTTTTGTTGTTAAATCTGCACTAGAATCTGACTCAGATTCAACAGCAACTTTCCCACTCGCGGCATCGGTTACAACTCGCCATCCTGGTCCTCCAGCTGGTTGCTGCCAACCATAACAACCGCCGCCGGCTTCATCAGATAAACAAGGACTTCCGTCTGCCTCTGCAAAAGCCAAGGCAACTTGCCCAAACGGATCAGTAGAAACCGCAGCAGCCTGTGGTTCACGGTCTCCATTAAAAAATCGCTCAAAACTAGGATTTGCAATTAAGTTACTACCAACTTGCGGAATAAAGGTTGCACAACTCTGATCAGCTTCATTACATGGTTGAATATCGTTATCAAAATTGATTGAATACTGTGTGTTTGTCGCAGACCCTGACAAATAACAAGTTTGATCTTCGGCGCTGCAACGGAACCCACCATTTGCAATCGTGCATTCAGCTGAACAAGCGCTTCCATCAGCTTGAACAAGGTTTGTGCTACATCCATTCGCGCTCGTACAAGTATTATAAATTGAATCTTCACCATTACATTGAAACTCTTGGTCAACCGTGTTATAGACTGAACAACGCCATGCGCAACCGTCTGACTCTGAAGAACAACCATTATAATTCAAGGTGTTTTTGAGATAGCCAACTTGCGCGCCTGTTGGATCAGTAAATACCTCACAAGAAGCCTGGTGCGCTGGGCAAGATTCACCTTCAAAACGATAAATATCTTCTTGTTTCGTACAATATCCATATGCTTCACACGCCCCAGTATCATCTTCAGAAAGACAGGTTTGTGCGTCAACACAAGATTTTAAACGGTTGACTTGGAGTTGTTGCGGAGTATATGGATTTCCATCGTTATCAATAAAGGAAGTTGCTCCAATATTTTCTGCATAGCCATCAACTTTACAAAATACTTCTGGCGCCTTCAAAACCCAATCTGGATCAATCAAGCCACAATACGGAGAATAATTATCTGTCGTACACTTCTCGTATTCATCCATGACCTGACGGAGCGTGACATTGGTTCCAGCTGCATAATTTTTTCGATACTCAGCAGCAAGCTCCCAACCAACTGGCACGACACTGTATTGGCGCAAAATTTTCACATTACGCACTGAAATTCCTTGATTTGGATCAGTAATATCTGAACCATTTGGATCTAGTCCGAATGAAAGATTTCCAATATTGGTTTCTTCAACGAGTTGCTTAACGGTTTTTTGCTGATCGATCGCCGTTCGGAACTCATCAGTGATCACACAATTGGTGACATCAGCTCCTTCGGTTGGACAGGTGGCAAACTGCGATAAAATATCAAGTGTGCCACTGCTTGAAATTGGCGGCGTTTTGTAACTGGCAAATTGCAGACGAGCTTCTCGAATCCCACCACCACGCGATGTTGAGCTACTTCCTCGCAATGATTCGTTGATGTCAGATTGAGTGAAAAATGACAATAAACCACTTTGAGCCTTGTCCATTAACTTTGATAACAACGTATTTGCAAAAATGTTCAGTGAGTCAGCAAACACATTTCCAGTTAAAGTTGTTTCACCTTCAGCTGATTTTTCAGCCGCAAGATTACTATTTTGCTCGACAACAGCAGCCGGTGTTTCAACAGTGCCTGCAACCTTGCCAGTTTTATCTTTATAGTCGCTCTTCAGACGTTCAATCGCTGCAGCATTTTCCGCCTTGCCTTTTTCTTCTGCAATTTTTTGTTGCGCATCAAGGACAGCGAGCGCCGGATTATTTTTTGGAAACAATCCTTGGTAGTACCCGATAATTGACTGTGGGTTTGCGGCAAACTGAATTTTTGCTTCTGTAAAGGTGTTGTCCAATGATTCAAATGAATTTTGTGCGCTCGCAGCAATTTGCGTCACACTACAATCTGCCTGATACACAGACGGAGCTTCTGGTATATCAAACAAACGATTCACCTGCAGCTCAACTCTCAAACCTTGGGCTTGTGGCAAATTACATAAATCAATACCAGCACCTTCACCAATAGTATCTAACACCTCACCAATCGCAGCATCGCCACGCTCTGCTAAGTATGTTCCAGCATCTTTTGTAAACAAGAGTGGTTTTTGATTGTTATCTCCAGAGCCAATCCACACAGCAGTATCATAGGCAATTTGATCGAAGAATGTTCGGAGGCCATTTTTCAGGGCAACTTGCGCTGAAGTTTCTAAGCCTTTGAGAATGACATCAAGGATACCAGTTGAACCTTGAACAACACGTTGCACATCACCCAAAACAGTAATCTGCGCGGTTGCTGGTCGTGGAGCAGCAATAAGTAAAAAGAGAAATATACTCAAGACCAGCGGCTTGAAGATTTTTGTGACAGTTGTTTTTCGAGCGTGCTGTTTCATATTTTATTGATTGGTATTTCCCGTTTGATTGGTTGCTTGTGGATTGGCTTTCCCAAGACTCGTCAATGCTTGATCCACTGCTGTTCCAATTAACGCATTGATTTGCTCATCAGAGTATTTTGCAATTTCAGCATCTGAGACTCCAGATTGTTTTAAGATGGCTTTTTTTTGTTCAATACTTGAGGCTTTAATTGCAGACGCTTGAGCAGTCGCAGCAGCTTCTGGGTTGGTACTAACATCTTGCGCACTAGAAACTTGCATCGCATCTTTTGCGAGTGCGAGAAGAGTTGCATCATCGGTTTTATTTAACACATCATCAGTCACACCTTTTTGTTTTAAGAAACTTCGCAACTCAGTTGGATTTGCTGCAAGTTGTTGAAGTTGCGCATCACTCGTTGCGCCAGCGCTATTCGTGTTTCGTAAATCACCAAACGCATCAAGGGCGGCCGAGCTAATTTGCGCATTAACATTTGAAGTTGTACTGGAGGTCGCAAGACACTCTGCGCCTTCGGGACAATTTGGATTGCCACCGGCCTGAACTTCTTCTTGATCTTTTTTTCCATCAGAATCGGAATCGGCTAAATAGCGACTGGTGCCGTAGACATATTCTTCATCAAAATCATTCAGCGTGTCGTTGTCAGAATCTTTGGTTTTAAGCTCAGCAATCGTTGCAGCTTCAGATGAATTCGTTAGTGTGCTCGCTTCTGTTTGTGCTTCTAAAATTCGCTTTTGTACTTCAAGTTGCGCTGGTCGCAGAACGTTCCGATCATAGGACGTTACAAAACCGCGAATTTGCATATAACCGCCGACGACAATAATAACACCAACGATGCCTAAAACGTACAGGGACAAACGGTCCATTTGACGCGCAGAAAACTCCATGTTTTATATAAAAATGATGGCGTGATTATACCAGAAATTGCAAAGGAGCGTCAACAAAAATTATTGCGTCTGCTCAAACAGTTCAATCCAATTTTGGATTGTGAGTTCTTGTGGACGAACTGTTGGGTCTAAGTGAGCCTTATTGATGAGCCTTTTAGCGTCTTCACTCGAAATTTGCAGGCCGTTACTGAGATTATTATGCAACTGTTTCCGTTTTGATGAAAAACCAATGTTGACCAAGCGCATCAGATCCTCTGGTGTTTCTGAGAGTGGTGCTGTGCGGCGCTCTAAATGAATAATTGCACTATCAACTTTTGGTGCTGGATAAAATGACTCCGGCGGCACGAGACGGATGATCGTTGGCTCGGCGTAGAGTTGAGTGGCGACGGAGAGAACGCTCATTGCTCCGGGCTCAGCGGCCATGCGCTCCGCTACTTCTTTTTGAACGAGGACTGTTAATGATTGAGGACGTGGTTGTTGCTCGAGAAAATGCCGGATAATCCAGGACGTAATACTATACGGAAGGTTCGCAACGAGTTTATAACTGAGATCTTCAAGTCCCGCTTCAGGGAGATTTACTGTCCGAACGTCTTCATTGATGATCGTGAGATTTGGATAGAGCCTTTTTTGTTTAGTAAGTCCAGCAGCAAGAACACGGTCTTGCTCAACAGCGATGACTTTTCCAGTTTCGCCGACGGCTTTGCTGAGCGCGGTTGTGAGCGCACCAAACCCCGGGCCAATTTCGAGCACCGTGTCGCCTTCTGTTAGATGCGCTGCTTTGATTGAGTCGGTAATCACTGAGTCATCCAACAAAAAATTCTGCCCCTGCTCTTTGCGTGGATAAATGTTGTAATGCTGCAGTAACCGTTTTACTTCTTCAATTGTCATGATAATTTTTTTGCAGCAGCTGTGCTGAGAATTTTTCGACGACCGGCGCTGTGCTTCCCGTCAGGTCTGCCGCGGGCGCACAGCAAACGTCGTCTCAAAATCTCACCAACAACCACTTCTATATAATAATGTTCAATATTTTACCAGGAACGTAAATAATTTTCTTGATCTCAACGCCGTCTAAATATTTCTGCAAACCCACAACATTTTTTGCGGCGGCGACCACATCAGCTTCACTTGCGTCCGGCGAAGCTTCAATCGTTCCACGCATTTTACCATTAATCTGTACAGGTAGATTGATAAGAAGATTCGTCAATAAAGACTGGTCATATGTTGGCCAATGTTCTTGAGCAAGAAAAGTATCAGCCCCTTGCAGTTTCCATAACTCCTCTGTCATGTGAGGTGCAAATGGGTGCAGCAATTGTAAAAATTTCCACCGCTGGTCATTACTCATTGTACCTGCTTTGCTAAAAACATTAAAACAAATCATCAATTGAGAAATTGCTGTATTGAATTTCATTGCTTCAATATCTTCTCCAACTTTTTTAATTGTCTGATTCATTAATACGTCCCACTCTGAGTTTGTGGCATTTTGTTGATGATCATCTCGATGAGGAATAGCTTCTGTATAAAAACGCCAGACTTTTTCCAAAAACTTACGAATCCCATTCATCGCGCCAGTATCCCACGGATAGGTCCCCGGTTCATTATATGGCCCAATAAACGCCAAATACATTTTCACCGTGTCAGCACCGTATTTTTCAACTTCTGCATCTGGATCAATGACATTGCCTTTTGATTTACTCATCTTGTGTCCATCTGGCCCCAGAATCAACCCACGATTCATCCGATTCACATACGGCTCTGCGACTTCAGAAAGACCTAAATCATGCAGCGCTAAATTGAAAAATCGGGAATACAATAAATGCATGGTTGTGTGCTCAGCGCCACCAGAATAGCGATCAACCGGCATCCACGCCTGTTGTTTTTCGCGCGCTGAAAATTCTATGTCATTTTTCGGATCCAAATAGCGCAAATAATACCACGACGAATCCATAAACGTGTCCATGGTATCAATTTCCGGTTTCCAGCCTTTGCCAAAAATTCGTTCCGTGCGTTCAAATAATTCTTTTGAGGTTGCGAGTGGCGCAACACCAGTTGGTGTAAAGTCCACGTCTGTCGGAAGCTCCCACGGCAAATGTTCTTTTGGAATTGCGTGCGGGCGGCCAGAAGGGTCATAGACAATCGGGATCGGTGTTCCCCAATACCGCTGACGAGAAATCAACCAATCGCGGAGTTTATACGTCGTTTTTTTACGGCCAAACTGTTCTGCGATCTTCCATTTTGCCTCTTCATTCTCCATCCCATCAAACTCACCAGAATTCATGAGAGTGCCATTATTAACATACGCCGCTGTTTCAATATCAGCCTCATCTGATTGCACGACCTGCCGAATTGGTAATGAAAATTTCTTGGCGAATTCAAAATCACGCTCATCATGCGCCGGAACTGCCATCACTGCACCAGTTCCATAATTTGCCAACGCATAATCCGCAATCCACACTGGAACCTGTTCACCTGTTGCTGGATTCACAGCAAACGCGCCAGTAAACACTCCAGTCTTTTCTTTATCTGCACCGGTTCGTTCAATCTCATCTTTTTTTGCAGCAGCTTCTTTATATATATGTACAGCGTTTTGCTGTTCTGGAATCGTGATTGCGTCAACGAGTGGGTGCTCTGGAGCCAGCACAACATACGTTGCACCAAACACTGTATCAGGTCGAGTCGTGAACACTGTAATCTGTGGCAACACAGCCTGTAAAATCGCTGGTTCTTCGTTCGCACAAAAATGGGTTTCGTGCGCAACCGATTCTTGCACCGTCACACCAAACGCCTCCACCCAAATCTGCGCATCACTTGGCCGCACCACTTGATCTTCCGTGTCACATAACACAAGAATAGTATTCACCGCTTTTTTAATCTCAGCATATTTTTCTGGCGTACGGACTTGTTTCATCGCGGCGGAAACTGTCGGTCGTTCCTTCCCATCTAAAAAATCATCGGTTGATGGAGTTCCCGCCAACACTAGCTTCGCCACTTGCTTTTCACCACGTGCCAATAATTCCATCGCAACTAACCCGCCAAACGAATGACCAACAACAACTGTCGATTCATCAATCGTACAATTTGCCAACACAAAATCAACCTGCTCATCAAGGTCTGGATTCGTTGGATTTGGCAACGCTGGAACTTCCACTTCAATACCCTGCGCTTCTAACTGCAATTTTAACCACGGAAAAAAATGTAGCTCCGGCAAACCGCCTCTTCCGTGTAACAACACCGCTCGTTTCAGTTGCGGCTGTGCAACAACAAAATCAATCTCCGCACCTTCAGACTTCCCAATCCAATTGCGTTGTGATTGCTTAATTTCATGCGGCCAATCGAGCGTATCTAACCCATTCAATAATTTTTCTGCGTAATCAGTAATATTCAAAAACCATTGTTCGAGAGCGCGTTTTTCCACTGCCGCACCACAGCGTTCACATGTACTATCAGGCAACACTTGCTCATTCGCCAGAACCGTCTGATCTTGTGGACACCAATTCACCTCGGCTTTTTTCCGATACGCCATACCCTTTTCAAACAACTGCAAGAATAACCACTGCGTCCATTTATAGGTTTCCGGATCTGAAGAAATCACCTGTCGCGACCAATCAAACGAATTCCCCATGCTTTTGAGCTGCGTTGTCATGTGCGCAATGTTCGAATACGTCCAATCATTTGGATCCAAACCACGCTTAATCGCCGCATTCTCAGCAGGGAGCCCAAATGAATCAAAGCCCATTGGAAATAAAACATTGTAACCACTCATCCGTTTAAACCGCGCCAAAATATCTGGAACCGCAAATGCATACCAATGTCCAATGTGGAGATTGCCAGATGGATACGGATATTCGACTAAAAGGTAGTAGTTATCCTTACCTTCAACCGCGTCAGGCGTCGCAAACACACCAGCGTCTGTCCACTCTTTCTGCCATTTTGGCTCAATCTCACTCGGGTTATATTCCTGCATATTTGACTGAAAATAAATGAATATGTCTACTCTAACACGCTTGAGTGCCGAACTCAAGCGTTGACTACAAGGCTATTTTATGACATGATGCAAACTCAATTATGCGAAAAAAAATTGCCTACATTTCAATCGCCGCGCTCCGAAAAACTCTTGAATCTCTATCCCTCACCCTTCCAAAGATTGTAAAATCTCTTGCCATTCTTGCGCTTCCATTTCTACTGCTCTGGAAACTTGTGCAGCCACTCGTTATTCAATTCTATAAACTGACAATTATTGTACGAAAAAATGCTGGTCAGTTTTTTCATGCCCAACATAAAATTTTGGCGCTGGTAACCGCCAACTCAACAGTTCATATTTTTATGGTCGGATTGATGTTATCCATTGTCTGGATAAATATTGGCTATGCGCAAGAAGTGCGAGCAGAAGAATTTTTGTCCGGCTCGGTGATTAACAATATTTTAAACCCAAACTCCGAAACCGTGATTACTACTGATCCAACAAAAATCACCCGCAATAGCTATATTGATGCAAGTAGCGCCGTTCGAGCTCGTCCACAAATAGATACAGAAACGGATATTGCCACTGCTGCAGAATTAATAGCAGCAAATAACGGTGGTGCGGCAAAAACAACGGCTGGTGCAATTCAAAGTGCGACAATTATTACTGGTGGCGCAACTGGCTCAAATAAAAATATTCAGCAATATGAAGTCAAAGGTGGCGACACAATTGGCAGTATTTCCAAGGCTTTTGGAATTTCTCAAGCCACTATTTTGTCAGCCAATAATTTAGACGAAGATACAGCCAAGCGAGTAAAACCTGGTGATACACTCTATATTTTGCCAGTGTCCGGCGTCGCGCATACTGTACAAGCCGGTGAAACTGCGCAGCAAATTGCGGAAAAATACTCTGGCTCCAAAGCTGAAGAAATCTTGGCGTACAATAAAATTATTGGCGACTCCTTGGAAGCAGGTGTTGAAATTATCGTGCCGAATGGAACCCGTCCGGCACCAACAAAACCAGCCGAAACAGCCCCAGCAAGCAGTGGCAGCCGATTTGCCCGGGTTGGCGGTTCATCTTCAAGTGGAATTATTACGAGTACGGTCAGTAATGCACCAGCACCGAACGCGACTCCAAGTGGCGGCAAATTTCAATGGCCAACAACGACTCGCAGGATTTCGTGTTACTACGGACGCTGTTACGGTCGCGTGCATACTGGCCTTGATATTGACGGTGAGTTTGGTGATCCAATTTATGCAGCGAGTGGTGGTCGAGTTGTGTCAGCTGGCTGGGGCGGCGCCTATGGTATTCAAATAGTCATTGATCATGGTGGCGGAGTCCAAACACGTTATGCGCATTTGCAAAAACTGTATGTTAGCGCTGGCCAAACTGTGAGTCGTGGCCAAACCATTGGTCAAGAAGGCTCAACCGGAAACTCTTCTGGCTCCCATTTGCATTACGAAGTCATTGTTGGCGGCCGCACCGTCAATCCATTCAGCTATCATTAAAAAAAGGGTGAAGATGAGATTTTGAGACGACAATGAGGCATGAGCTGCGATGCTGAACAGTCGCGAGTGCACGCCCCGTCGTCCCGAAATACTCAGTAAACCCTCTTTTTTAGAGGTGGCAAGTTATTGCGCAAGTACACCTTTAATTTTTTCGACAATTTCCCCTGTTGTAAAATTCGCCTTGACCAAAAAATCTTTGGCACCAAGTTCCATTCCTTTTTGGATTTTACTTTCTTGGCCAAAATTGCTCATAATAATGACTGGAATCGCATTGAATGGTTCTCCGAGTTTTTTAATACCTTCCAATACATCAAAGCCATTCATGCCTGGTAACATAATGTCCAAGAGCACAACTTGTGGCTTTACTTCACTGACTTTCTGTAAACCTGCCTCCCCGTCTGTTGCAAGGGTGACCGTGAATCCCTCTTTTGAAAGCTTTGTTGACATGAGCTCTGAGAGGAACTTGTCATCTTCGATAATAAGCACTGAAATTGAATCGGCCATAAAAATATTGCTATTTAATCTATTTTTAGTATAGCATAGAGCCTATGAATGACAACAGTTACTTATATGTCGTCTCAACACCAATTGGTTCATGGGATGATATTACCGTGCGAGCCTTAAACACCTTGCGTGAAGCAACAATTATTGCTTGTGAAGATACCCGTGAAACCAAACAATTATTGGATCATTTTGAGATTGATGTAGAAGGAAAGCGGTTATTGTCTTATCACGCGCAATCAAAAAGCAGTCGCGAAGATGAAATTGTGGGGTTATTACAGGATGGCATTTCTGTGACATTAGTATCAGACCGTGGGACTCCAGGCATTTCAGACCCAGGCAGCCGGTTGATTGCCCGCGCGATTGATCTAGGCGTTGTTATTGTGCCGATTCCAGGTGCAGCGGCGTTTGTTGCAGCCTTAACAGCAAGCGGTGCTGATACATCCGCTTTTGAATATGTTGGATTTATTCCCCATAAAAAAGGTCGGCAAACCTTGTTTGCAAAAATGATGACAGCAAACCATACGATCGTTGCATATGAATCGCCACATCGGTTATTAAAAACATTAGAAGCATTGAAAGATTGTCCAAAGCAGTTAATTGTTGCTCGCGAGCTCACGAAGCTACATGAAGAATTTGTGCGTGGAACGTGCGCTGAGGTGTTTGCAGAATTTTCTTCACGGGACAAAATCCTTGGTGAATTTGTCATTATCTTGGACGCAAAATAATTATTCCTGTCTGACAGTTAATCGAAAAGCCTCTGCAACATGAGGGAGTTCAATAGTTTGATTGTCTGCAATATCAGCAATCGTTGCCGCGAGTCGAAGACTTTTGGTGTAGCCACGCATTGATAATAAACCCTGCTTCAGTGCCTGGTCGAGCATTGCAGTCGTTTTTTGTGATGTGACTCTGCATTGAAGCTGCTGAACTGTCGCGCGGGAATTTAACACACCACGCTTCGTTTGAAGTGCACGCGCACGGATAACAGTCTCACGCATTGCCACAGTCGAGTATTCAACTGAAGGTGGAACAAGCTGTTTTTGCTGTGCTACTAATTCTTCTGGCGCAATTGACTGGACGCTCAACTTAATATCAAACCGATCCAGGATCGGGCCAGATAATTTTCGTTGATATCGATCGAGTGAGACAATACTACAAATACATCGACCTTGCTTAGTTCCACATGGACACGGATTGTGCGCAGCAATAACCATGCAATCTGCTGGATACATCACAGATCCAGCTGCGCGAGTGAGGTATACCACTCCAGACTCCAACGGCTCACGCAGAGCTTCAATAATATCGCGCCGAAACTCAGGAAACTCATCAAGAAACAGCACTCCATGATGCGCCAATGATATTTCACCTGGCCTGAGTTGTGAGCCACCACCCAAAATTGCCGGACTCGACGCCAAATGATGCGGGCTACGAAATGGCCGCAACCGCACACTTGCCACACCCGGATTCAAGATCGAATGAATTTTGGTAGTCTCGACAATTTCTCTATCTGACATTGGCGGTAAAATCGACGGCAAGGCTTTTGCAAGTAACGTTTTACCCGCTCCTGGCGGTCCAGACAAAATCACATTGTGCGCACCGCTCGCTGCAATCAACAAGGCGCGCTTGGCAGATTCTTGTCCAAGAATGTCGTCATAGGTCGCAATCACTTCAGTTGCAGGTGTGGACAAATGCTTGTAGACATCAGCCGCGCTTAATAATGTTGTTTCGTCTCGTAAATACAACACCACTTCTTGCAACGTTTCCGCAAACAAGACTTTTTCTGAATTCAATAATGCGCACTCAGCCCTATTCGCAATTGGCACAATAATTGTTTTACCAGCCTCCAGTGCTGCATGCGCATAAATCAGCGCACCACTCACCGGCCGAGTTCGACCATCAAGCGCCAGCTCACCAACCACAACCAAATCTTCTCGCGGTGAAATCAGATCTTGGACACGCAAAATTCCAAGTGCAATTGGGAGATCAAAATTTGAACCACTTTTTTTAATATGTGCGGGAGCCAGATTAATTGTCAGCTTGGTGCGCGGAAATGGAAAACCAGAATTCACAATTCCACTGCGGACGCGATCACGGGATTCACTGACGGCAGCATCCGGCAAACCGACAATGATAACTGCCGGCAGTCCGCTGCCAGCATGAACTTCAATTTCAACTGGGACACAATCAATTCCTTGATGCGTCATACTTTGAACGATCGATGTTTTGTGTTTGGGCATAAAAAAATCTCTGATGCGCTCGTGCACTCAGAGATACTGTGTCCAAAAAAACTATAGCGTGTTTTTTATTTTTCAGCAACTTTTGAATATTGAAGCGACGACCGCAAGACCAACAGCGCTCCAACCACAATCATGATGTCTGCGATATTAAACGTCGACCAAAATGGAACACTAATCATGTCGACCACAGAACCGTATAACAAACGATCTACAATATTTGAAAGTGCGCCGAACAACATACTACTCATACCAATCACCTCGAGTGTTCGACCAGCTCGCCATGAAGATCGAAGAATGAAGAGGAGTGCCACCATCACACCACCAACTATGATCGTCGTCACCCACACTGGCAAATTCAGAATGTAGAGTAAATTTGGATTTGGAACATAGACAAAATGGAGAATGTCTGGAATCACGATAATTGATTTTGTCATCAACTGACTCACCGTCCAATACTTCATGAGTCGATCCAAAATGAACACCACACTCAAAACGACAAACCCGAACTGGATATGCCTCATGAATACATTTTGTGTTCTTGTCTTCATGAAAAAAAGTATAACATGATTTACCGCGGATACTATAAGACTCACTGAGTAAGTATCTACTCAAAAAAATAAGAGCCTTAGAGGCTCCCGTAAGCGAGCTCGCGAGCGTCGGATTTTTGAGAGATACTTTTCAGTGAGTCGTAGATCGCCGCTGGAAAATTTTAATCAGATATGAAAAGAGGGCGCATACAGCGCCACTCCCTTCATATAGTATGAAGATCTTGAGCGGGCATATGCGCCCCACGTTCTGACTGTTCCTCTCAACGAGAGAAGCAGACGGAACAAATTGGGATCTGTAGACGTTGGTCATTTGTAAACAGATATAAGCGCATCCCACAATCGTGGTTAGACAATTCGGTGTATCGAATGAACGATACGTGGCAAAGCCTCCGAATATCATCACCAAAGAGAATTTTATTTTGATTTCATAACGCAGGGCTCTACCGGTTTGCCTTTTGCAAACAAGGAACTCTCTGCGGACCAGTTACTCAAGATCGTAGGAAGCGAGAAAAGAGTGAAGAGTCATTCTCTACTCGCTTCCAGCGATACTGTTTACTGTGAAATGCGTTTGTGTTTCGTTTGATGTGAAGGAACTACAAGTAGTATACCACGAAAAAACACTCGGGTCAATTTCAGAGCACCGAGTGTTTTTATTTTTTTAATTTTGCGAATGTTTTATTCTATTTGCTGTGGACAACATCGACTGTACACAACGATTATTTTTTATCCACACGCGTTTCAATCGTGTGGATAAGTTCTTGTGCAGCATCATCGAGTGCATCTTCAAGATTTTGAATCACAACATCCCATTGTTGCATATCCGCCATCTCACTTTCTGCAACTGCAAGACGTTGTTCAATAATTTCTGGGGCGTCTGTTGCGCGACCTTCTAGTCGTTTGCGTAAGTATTCAATCGACGGTGGCTGAATAAAAATCACCACAGCTTCAGGCATCATTTCTTTCAGCGTATGCGCTCCTTGTGGATCAACTTTCATGATCACAACTGGGTATTCTTTTAGTGCGCGTTCGACTTCTTGTTTTGTGCTTCCATAATAATTTCCATAGACTGTTGCCCACTCAATCATTTCATTATGATCCACCTTCCGTTCAAACTCATCTTGTGTAATGAAGTGATACGGATGACCTTCTGATTCTCCAGGACGCATGGCGCGAGAGGTGGTTGTAA
>JBIIKE010000069.1:0-4293 GCA_044233365.1 Bdellovibrionales bacterium
CCAAACTGCAAGCCCATTTCTGTGGCACGTGCAATCACAGAATCCTTCCCTGCACCAGACGGGCCAGTGACAACGAACAGTACACCAGAATTTTCTGGCACGGACATATTCATTGTTTCATCTTGTTCGTGATTGTGTTCGTCAGTTTTCATACTGTATTCACGGTAATAAATTTAGTGTTCAATCCCCCAAACCGCTTGTTCAATAAACGTATTAGAACCGATCACCGCGAGTGAAATCTTTGTAGCCAGCCTTCTCACCAGCTAAATCACATTTTGGGTCTGGAACATTACGATCTATCAACGCTTTACGTGACAAGCCAATGCGACCACGCTCTTTATCAATTTCCACGACTTGAACCTGTAAACGGTCACCAACATTTAAGACGTCAGTCACCTTATTAATTCGGCAATGACACACATTACTAATATGCACCATTCCATCGCGATCTAATCCGAGGCTGACAATCGCACCAATTTCTGAACCGGAGTTCTTATCAGTCACAATTTTTTCAACGATACCTTCATAGACCTCTCCAACCTCAATGTCTTTTGTCAACGCGATGATCAATTTTTTTGCTCGCTCCATTGCCTCACCATCTGGAGTTGCAACATAAACCAATCCATCATCTTCGATATCAATCTTGGCACCAGTTTTTTCGATGATCATGTTAATTGTCTTGCCGCCTGAGCCAATCACTGCTCCAATTTTTTCTGGATCAATTTGCAACACTTCAACACGTGGTGCATATGGTGACAATTCTGTGCGTGGCTCGCTAATTGCTTCTTTCATCACTTCCAAAATTTCTAAGCGAGCTTTACGAGCTTGTGCCAACGTATCGCGACAAATATCGAGTGAGATACCAAACAATTTAATGTCGAGCTGAACAGCTGTGACACCTTCTGTTGTTCCGGCGATCTTGAAATCCATATCACCTGAATGATCTTCAATACCTTGAATGTCAGTCAGTACTTTGTACTCAGATGCATCATCTGTCATCACAAGTCCCATTGCAATTCCTGCGACTGGATTTTTAATTGGAACACCCGCTGCCATAAGCGCAAGTGACGAACCACAAGCTGACGCCTGTGAAGATGAACCATTACTCATTAATGTATCAGAAACAACACGAATCATGTATGGAAACTCTTCTTTTGACGGAATGACTCCTTCAAGCGCTTTTTCTGCAAGCGCACCATGACCGATATCACGACGAGATGGTCCACGCATTGGTTTCACCTCACCAACGGAATATGGTGGGAAATTATAATGATGAATATATCGTTTTTCATATTCTGGCTCTAGACCATCAACAATCAAGGATTCAGCTGGTGGCGCGAGCGTCACAGTTGAAAGCACTTGAGTTTCACCACGTTGGAATAATGCAGAACCATGAACGCGTGGTAATAAATCAACTTCTGCATAAAGATCACGCAGCTCATCTGTGGCGCGACCATCGACGCGGATGCCAGATTCTAAAATCTGTTTGCGGAATTCTGCTTCGTAACAATGCTCAAATACATCAGCAGCAACTGCCTTTTCTTCATCAGTTTCAAACTGAGCAAGAAGCTCAGCTTTAAAAGCCTCTTCTTTTTCTGTCCGCTCTTTCTTACCTTTAATACCGAAGAGTGTTCCGAGTGTTGCCGCACAATGCGCTGTCACCTTCTCTTCAACACCTGAGTACATTTTTTGTTCATCTTCAGTTTTTTCTGCAAGTGCTGGTTGAATTTTTTCTTTACCAACAGCGGCTTGTACTTTTTTGATCAATTCAATCACGGGTTGAGCCTGTTCAACCAAAAATTCAAAGGCTCCCATTACAACATCTTCTGGAGCTTGTTTTGCCTCAGATTCAAGCATGACAATTTTATCAGCGCGAACTGCACCCAAAACATACAGCGTAGATTTTGCTCGCTGCTCTGGCGTTGGGTTCAAGACATACTGGCCATCAACATACCCAACAGCGAGTCCGGCAATTGGACCTTCAGCTGGAATATCAGAGATGGCTGTTACAGCAGACGCTGCAATCAAACCAACATATGATGGATCACAATCACCATCAAACGCTTTCACAGAAATAACCACTTGAATATCATTGCGAATGTTGTAATCAAACAATGGACGGAGTGATCGGTCAGCGATACGGGCATTTAAAATTGCTTGATCGGTTGGACGACCTTCACGTTTCATGAAACGTGAACCTTTGATCTTTCCAGCTGCTCCCATGTTTTCTTCAAAATCAACCATCAATGGAAAGTAGTCAATTCCAGCGCGGACTGAACGACTCATGCCAATCGTTGATAAAATAACTGTATCACCATAACGCACAACAACGGATGCGTTCGCGAGTTGTGCAAGTTTACCAGTTTGAATGGTTAATGTTCGACCGCCCCATTCGATCGAAAATTCTTGAGGGTTCATCATTGGATGTGGTTTCATAACGTGTTGTTAGACTCATCCGTACACCGAATCCTTCAAGAGCGAGGCTCTCGAGAATCTACGTGTGCGGACGAGCGGAATTAAATTATACGTATAAACGAGAACAGCCTGCGATGGACGCAGACTGTTCGTTTGTTTTAAATATTGTCTTTCAAACTCAGTCGCGCAATCAAGGTTTCATATGATGCTTGATTTTCCCGTTTCAGATAACGGAGTAAGCGACGGCGTTGGCCAACTTTTTTGAGGAGACCGCGGCGAGAAGAAAAATCCTTCTTATGCATTTTTAAATGCTCAGTCAGTTCGTTGATATCTCCCGTTAGAATCGCGATTTGAACCTCAGGAGATCCCGTATCGTTTTCATGGGTTGCGAACTTCTTGATAATATTGTCCTTTTGCTTTTTTGTGAGCATAGGTTTCGTTATTCACGATATCCGAGTCAGCCGCTGGACAGCAGGCAGCCAAGATACCGAAGTCAATTAAATGTATAAGCAATGCTAGCATCGAAGACCCTTCTTGTCAATTTGCCCCTTCAGCAAAGACGCTGCTATACTCGGTTGTATGAAACCGATAATTGAAGTGATTATTCCAGCATATAATGAAGAACATCGTCTCGGGAGAATGCTGAAGTCCTATGCTGCTTTGTTTTCTCAATATGAAACCGCAACTATTCTCCTCACAGTCGTGCCTAATGGCTGCACAGACAACACACTAGGAGTGGCAACGGAACTACAAAGAGTATACTCTGATTTGATTCGTATATATAATATTGAAGCTGCAGTTGGCAAAGGGGGCGCAGTGTATGGCGGCTGGAAACAATCTTCAGCTGATATTGTTGGGTTTGTCGATGCAGATGGTGCAACCTCTGCTGAAGAATTCAAACGCCTGATCGATGCGATGCTGCAACGTGAGGACATTGAAGGTGTGATTGCCTCGCGATTTATTGGCGGGGCCACTGTTGTGAATCGCACATCTCACTTGCGATCTCTGATGAGTATATTTTTTGTTCAGTTTGTTCGAGTCCTCTTTTGGCTCCCCTTTCAAGATACACAATGCGGCGCCAAGCTGTTTCGGCGCAAAGCCATTATGGAAATTATGAATTCATTGCGAACCACGAACATGCAATTCGATGTTGAATTATTATGGAAACTTACCCGTGCGAAAAAACGGGTCATTGAAATTCCAACTATTTGGGAGGATCAACCCGGATCAGCGCAACTCGGTTCAAAATTAAACTTTGTTAAAACTGGTTTTCAGATGATTGCTTCATTGATCCGTATTCGATTTAGTGGTTGACCAAAGAACCATGCCTGTATAATACAAGAGAACGCACAAACTCAGAGTTGTAAATTTTATTGTACCGAACACCATGGTATTCATGGATGGCAACAAAAGATCATAAAAAAACAACACGCTGAATCCACCATAAACAAAAATCAAAGGAGACAAGAAGTATCGTTTTTTGATCTGACTCATGACTAGAATCAGTAATGGAATCAGATAAATAACATACGCTCTACTGACTTGACCACTCCAGACAAAAGTGACCAATAATAAAAAAGATGCCTGAAATACAACCTGAAAACGATCTTGTATAGCTGGCGGGTGCGTCAACCATTTCTGCCAAGCTTGAATGTTGAATGGTCGTAGAGGCCGATGCAGATAACACAAATACAATGATGCGGCAATCAATGCCACTGGTAGGGTTTGTTTGAAAAAATAGACCACTTGTAAAATAAGCACTGAGTTATCTGGCCCTGGAAAAAAATGATGGAATATACCAGATCGCAACGACATTCTAAAGCTACCATAGAGTGACACACTGTCGCGGGCGTAACCTAAATCAGCAATGCTCAATCG
>JBIIKE010000027.1:0-8453 GCA_044233365.1 Bdellovibrionales bacterium
CCAGCTTTGAGATAGTGTGTAATATCACAAAACTGTTTGTGCTCCAGGTGCGTTGTATTACACTGCACAACAAGTAGGCGAGATTGGTCTCGTTTCCCAGAAACAGGCGTTTGTGCAATGAGCTCGTCGGGTAATGTAAATGTAACTGGAAATCCATTCATGCGTCTGTATTTGTGTGTGGTGTGTTTTGCAATACTGTTTTTAGTGCCTCACGATGCATTGCAGTAGAGGCGTGTTCTGCTTGGTTGATCGGGGGAATAGCACGGGCTGGTGCCTGTTGCTTTCCAGCTTCATATGCTTCTTCATAACTTAACTGATCGCGAGCTTGTTCAATATCTCGCATTTTCACCGCTCGATCGTGCACTTGCAAAATAACTTTAGCAACTTCAGCAGAATGAGCCACTTCTTCAAATGAAAAGCGTGCTGTCTGACCAGCAGTTTGAATATACACTTGTCCAAAGTCTAAAAATGTTTGCAAGCCACCATTGACTTCAGATGTCACGTCTTGAATTTGTAAAATATTCACCTCTGAAATCACCCGTCGAAATAATCCGTTTTGTTCAATGCTGACAATACGTTGGTCTGTTACTACCCAAATGTCTAAATGATAATCTACAAAGCTTTCAAAATAAAACAAAAATGCAAACAAAAAATACACACTGAGCAGCTCAACAGCTAGTATGTATTCTAGCTCACCAGGAATAAACGTAAAATCAGAAAAGAGCAATAACACCGTCAGTATAACTGGCGGTAAACAGAGCGATGCGACTAACTGAATTAAATATTTTGCAATGACTGTCCAGTGGCGACGTAATAATAAAACAACACGTTCATTTGGTCGCTGGGTTGGAAAGTGTGGTCCATGCAACTCATTCCAATCGTGTGCTTGCTTATTGTTTTTATTACCGAATATCATTTTGTGTATTTTTTTCAATAAAAGGGATAATCGCTGCCGGGATTTCAATTGGATTAAATGTATCAGTCCAATCTGTGTCATACAGGAATAATGCAGTAAAGCCAATGGTAATAATGGATAGGCTACTAAAGATGAGTAGGGTGACTTTACCAGTGAAATCAAATAAACCAAAGCGAACAAGATGATAAATATTGAGACCTAACCAAAAAGCAAAGACACACAAAAGGAGGATATAGGGGATCAGAAGTATCCAGAAGGGGAGTTGCATAGTGTCACTATAGCATTTCGCAAGAATTTTATAAAAGGGTGTTGGGTGGTGTCATGTTGAGGTGTTTCCAGGCAAGTGGTGTGACCATGCGCCCACGTGGTGTGCGTGTCATCATCCCAATCTGCATCAAAAACGGTTCATGGACATCTTCAATGGTTTCTTGCTCTTCGGCCGTGGCTGAGGCGAGTGTGCCGAGGCCGACTGGACCACCATTGTAGTTGGTGATAATCGTTTCCAGGATTTTGCGGTCAACGTCATCGAGTCCGAGTGCGTCAATGTGGAGTAGTTCAAGGGCTGAGATGGCTTGTTCTGGGGTGAGAATACCTTCGTTATGAACTTGGCAATAATCCCGAACGCGTTTCATCAGTCGATTAGCAATGCGCGGCGTACGACGCGAGCGGTCAGCAATCACTTGGGCGGTTGCAGAATCAATCGTAATTCCTAAGATGCGGCTGGTGCGTTCAATAATCGTCCGCATTTCGTCAGGTGTGTAAAAATCAAGTTTGTAATGCACACCAAACCTGTCGCGGAGGGGAGCAGAGATCAACGACATGCGGGTGGTCGCGCCAATAATCGTGAATTGTGGCAGATCAATCCGCAGCGTGCGCGCCGCCAGGCCTTTGCCGGTAACAACATCTAACGCATAGTCCTCCATCGCTGGATACAAAATTTCTTCTGCGACTTTGTTTAAGCGATGAATTTCATCAATAAACAAAATATCATGTGGTTGCAACGATGATAAAATCGCTGCGACGTCGCCAGCGCGTTCAATAGCAGGGCCAGAAGTCACACGAATCCCGACGCCCATTTCATGAGCAATAATATGCGCAAGTGTTGTTTTTCCAAGTCCAGGGCTGCCGTGCAACAACACATGATCCAGTGATTCTTGGCGTGATTTTGCTGCTTGCATCATGATTTCGAGGTTTTGTTTGACGGTTTCTTGGCCAATATACGACGAAAGATCTTGCGGTCGTAGAGTTTCCTCAACAGTCCCATCTTCTGGTTGTTCAGTTGGAAGAGTGATCAGGTCAATGCTCATAAAGTGAAATACAATGACTGGTACTATACCATGGGGATAGTTTTTTGTCTATTTTTATACTAATTTTAGCCAAAAATAGCCTTTTCTCCCTATAAAAAGCATCTTTACACATTGACAGTTTTTTATTTTTCCTGTATTGTCTCATGTTGCGGCTCACACAGAGTAGCAACAACTCGTGGTCTCTATGATTCAGTAGGCACGACAAGCATGGGAAACTCAAATTTGGAGAACTCAGGCTACGGCTCGAATCGTCCAAACTGATATTCTCTTGCCTACTGTATTATGGTGATCACTCAAAAGCTCCCTTGTCGGGAGTTTTTTGTTTGTTTCTTTTTTATGGTTGAGATATAGTAGGCGTATAATTTTTATTTTTTAGCATATGAAACATCACTATTCATTTATTGCTGGATTAGCTGTGATTATTGGAATGGTCTTGCCAGCAACTACTTTGGCTGCAACGATTACGCCACCAAACGATACCGTTGCTATTTCTGAAACGACCTATCACGCGCTGAAAAAAGCCACGTGCTATTCTGCCAACCCACCGGCTGGTTTTATTGCTGCAAGAAATGGAAATTTCTGTGATCCAATTATTGTACAGTATGACAACAAAACAGTGATGCGTGTTGAGGCGCAGGGTCAGTTATATGTTGTAAGCTCTGCGGTGATTGTGCCAGGCAAAGGAGTGCATGGTCGATTGCTGAAAACATATACTCAAGGCATTTATCGAGTGAAGGGAAAATATTATTATGTGAAGGACGGGTATTACGCAAAATTATCAAGGACTCGACCAGATATCAGTGTATTTAACCTTGTTCGTGGAAATAATGTAGAGAAAACATCTGGCGTTCAATTGATTACACGCGCGGAATTTGAGATGTTATTTGGTAAAGGTGGTACGCCGGCTGAGGCTGCTGCTGCAAAAAAAGTACAGCAAGCCTATAAAGGGTATTTTGTGATTATTCGTGATGACAAGGGTAAATTGTATTATGTTCCAAATACTGTAGAAGATGGGACAAATCCAGTTCGTGTTAATGGAGCATTTCATAAAACGATCAAAGAAGTATCAAATGCTATGAGTGCAAAAGAATTGTCAAAAATGTTTCAAGAGTAGATACGCCGATAAAAAACTCCGCTTTGCTAGCGGAGTTTTTTATTATTCTTTTTTTGTATTACTATTCGTCTTTTTATCAGATTTTTTTGGAGTACTTTTTTTGGTGTCTGTTTTCTCAGGAGCAGGCGTTGGAGTAGGTGTGGTTTTTTTGCCGACTAAGCAAACTGCTTGCCATGGTTTGTATTTGCTCGTGAAGACTTCTTCATGAGTCGTGCCATCAGCTTTTTTTACGGTGTATTTGAATGAGGCGGTGGTTCCAGGATGCGCAGTTTCTGTGCATTTGCGTGCGCCTTCTGGAAGTGTATCTGTTTCCACTTCTTTGGTTGGCGGCGGCTGGATCCAGCCAGTAATTGTCGGTGCAGAGAAGCTGCCATCACGACCATCAGATGTTCCAAAAAAATCAAAGTAGAGGTGTGTCCCTTCAATGCGTGTTTGAATGATAATTGGTCCTGGTGTGTCATTCATGAATTTAAAATCCGGTGCTGGGTCATAAATAGTTGCGTCTGTGCCAGGGAGACCATTTCGGTCATCTGAGTAATAGGAGACAGCATACGAATGATTTTGTCGTCTTGTAATGTCGAGCCCTGACTCCATTGCAGCGCGAAACGTCGTTGTACCAACCTGACACAAGCCACCGCCAATTTCTGGAATTGTTTCATTGCCTTTAATAACGAGTTCCGCGTGGTATCCGTTGCCGGCTGTAAATGGTTTTAGTGCTTCAAGTAGTGAAAATTCTTCACCTTGAGCAATGACAAGCCCGTTTAATAATTCAACTCCACGCTTGATATTGAGTTGACGATTATACGGACTGCCAGTCATATTCGAATGCCCAGTTCCAAGGAGTTCTTTGACCGGCAATTCTTCACCATCTTCTCCGCCAAATTTTGGAGCTTCTTCAATGAGTTCTAGTGCAATTTTTGGTGCATTGTCTTTTTCAAGCGCTGGCACAATTTCTGTCGCCAATTTTTCTACGTCGATTTTTTTTCCGACAACGGCATCTGCAAGCGGGGTGATTGCTGTTACTTTGTTGTCTTTTGATTCGACTTTCCATTTGCCTTCTTTTGGTTCGACTTCAATCCCCATATTTTTCTCATCGAGAGATTGCTTGAGCGTTGTAGTGTTAATAACGAGGCCTTTTTCTGTATAGAGCAACCAACTCCCGATTTCTGTGGCATCGAATTCCCATGATGCATCTTCGTATGTGAATGTGAGCGGGGCATGTGTGAGTAAGCCTAAAATCTCAGATTCATGAGCCTTGATGCTTGCTGTTGTGAGCGGTGGAGGAGTGTCTTTGAGCTCAAGTGTGATGACATCGTTATTGAGATGTTCAGTACGCCAGGTGAGCTCTGCAATGACCGCATCACGATCGATAGTCTGACCATTTTTTTCTGGTTCGATTTCCAACGTGTTTCCATTTTTGACTGCAATCGTTGCATTGACCGGCGCAGTTTCGTATTTTTTGAGCGCAGTATCTAAAAAGGCTCGCAGCTGTTCTTCGTCCAGCGTGACAGCAGCGGTTTGTGGACGTGGATAAAGAAATTGCAAGACAGAGTCTGCCAGTTTTTGATAGATTGGACCACTATGGCCAAGTCCAAATAATTGTGCCGCAGTTTGAGTTGGGTCAATATCAAATAACACAAGGTCAGTTCCACCAGCGTCTTCAGCAGTGATGGTGCCAGGAACAATAATCGTATCACTTTCGATTTCGAGTGAGATGCCTTGTTCTTCAATGGTGTCAGAAAGTTCCGTCAGAGTTTCTTCCGCAGCGGTAACAGATTTTCCACCAAACGTGTGCGAACCAATTACAACACGTGGAATAATTTTGGATTCATAGCTCACTAAAATTGTTCCGGCAATAGCAGCGCCACTGAGAAGTAAGAGTGTAGTAATAACCGCCACAGCAATCAACGTCCATTTCAAGCCATGATGCATCGCTTGACGCTCTTTTTTTTCAGCCGTCGTTTCATGATCCGCAGATTCGTGATGTTTATGCTCGTGGTGTGTCATGCGTTTGTAGTAAGTCAGTCAGCAAATTTTCAGAAGAAGTCAGTGTTAATACGAGTTCATCGCCGTTCTTTACAGGCAGTAATTCACCAGCGGAATTTTTTCGTGGCCATTTGAATTGTTCGCCGTCAGACGTTTTGAGTGTGACGATATTGTCGCTCACTTGAGTGACTGTAACGCGTTGTGATGTGCCCATATAATTATAATTCTTCAACCGTAATTTTGCTGTTTTTGCTATAGGTTGCCTTTGGGAGAAAGACTGTCAAAATGCCGTTTTCCAACGTCGCGCGGACCTTATCATATTGAATATCAACCGGCAAGATGATGGTTCTGGAAAAGCCGCCCCAATAGCATTCTTGGACAAAAAAGTCATCGTCAGGGATGTGGCTGAATTGTGGTCGTCGGATGCCTTTGATGGTGATCATATCGCCGTTCATGTCGATATCAAGGTCTTCTTTGCGCACCCCAGCGACGGTTGAAGTGATGACGACTTCTTGGTCAGTTTGAAAAACGTCGACTGCGAGTTCCCCATCATAGGAGACAGGGTCTTCTTTTAACCAGGTTTCATCAACATCTTTGCCAGAAAAGCGAGGTGCGAGGTTCATTTTTGGCAGGTGAGCTGAGGTTTCACGAATCAAATCTTCAGTATCGCGCTCAGCATTTGGGTGAAACGGGGTATCGAGGCCGCCAAATTCTCTGCGAAAAAAGTCTTCAGTATATTGAATTTCTTTTTCATCAAGTTCGCCCATATTACGAGCAAATGAGTCTGGAGCCGACATACGCTTTTTTATGTTTTATGAGTCAGTTTCGGATTCAATTATACTGATTTTTTGAAATCCACGCAATAAAAAAGCTGCCTTGACTGGCAGCTGTACTGGTACTCGCACGGGGAATCGAACCCCGATTGCCAGGATGAAAACCTGGTGTCCTAACCATTAGACGATGCGAGCAGATATATAATGTAGCCAAAGTAGTATAAAACCCGTTTGCGCTTCTGTCAATCCTAGTGTAGTGTGGTCGCGCACAAGGAGGTGCGTCATGAGAATATGCGCTGTCGCGAATTTTGCGGTAATCCTTGCTTTGTTGGCGGCTATCCGTGTTGCCGTCGAGATCGACGAAGCGCTTAAAGGGTGATCGTCATCCTCAACAAGCGCTTCGTTACCCTGTTCTTTTCTATTATATCACCAACCCCCTCTTGAAATTGTCGAAGAAATCTGCTATACTACCTTCCTAAATATAATCGCTACTAAATTTTTATATTATGGTTAAAGACTATCCGCATCCAATTGTGTATATTTCGGACTGCCGAGATGATAATACACGTGGTCGTTTGCAAGCACGCGTTGCTACATTATTTCACGATAGTCACATTACATTTGTTGGTGTGCACGATGATATCGAAGCCGCGATCAATCTCGTTGATATGATCGACGCCTATGACGGTAAGCCAGGTGTTATTTTGGCAAATGTCGCGCGACGTGAAGGGCATGCTAAAAAATGGCCAAATGGAACTCCATTCGGACATTTCCGGATTGGTGAATTGGATATTTTTACTACCATCGATGGCTATATTTTAAGCCTCGTTCAAAAATTGTTGGACCATGATATCACTGTTGATATTTATGATATCCCATCTGTCGTGCCACACATGCAAGGTTTGGATGCTGAAACGCAAGAGCGCATCATCCACACGCAATTCCGCAGCTTTGATTACCTTCCACGTCTTGCGGCACATATCATGGCTGGCGAAAAGCTTCCAAAAACAGACACCTTTACCCAGGTTCCACTGATTCCAAATGCGGTTTGTTGGGTGGATTCATTCGGTAATTTGAAAACCAATATTTTGCCAGAAGAAGTTGGATTTGAAGTTGGCAAGAGCGTTGTCGTTCGTGTGAGTGCGAACAAACAATTGCGTCTGCCATGTTATAACCGCTTGAAAGATATCCCAGATAATACCGTTGCATTTACTATTGGTTCATCTGGCATGAACCAAAAACGCTTTCTCGAAATTATGCAACAAGGTAAGAGCGCTGCGTACTCATTGGGAATGGGCTCAGGCACATTAATTGAATACGTTGAGACGGTCGACTAAAAACCAATGGAATCAGTAGTGATTCTCGGAATTGAAAGCTCGTGCGATGACACCGGTGTCGCGATTGTACGGGCTTTTTCTGATGGTCGCTTTGAGATTTTGTCGAATGTGATTGCAATGCAGGATCATGTGCGGACAGGTGGAGTGGTTCCGGAATTGGCTGCGCGGCGGCATGCGGAAAATGTTGTGCCTTCGATTGCACGCGCCTTGTCAGATGCTGGTGTGGGTCAGGCTGATATTGATTGTATTGCTGTGACGACAACGCCAGGCTTGATTGCCTGTTTGCAAGTCGGCATTGAAGCCGCCAAGACCCTGGCTGTTTCATGGCAGAAGCCGATTATTGGTGTGCATCACATGAAGGCACACATTGCGAGTACGTTTGCGGAACATCCAAACGTTGCGTTTCCGGCTGTGGTGTTGCTCGCGAGTGGTGCACACACAATGTTAGTGCGGATGGATTCAGCAGAGCAGTATGCGCTGCTCGGTCAAACCCGTGATGATGCGGCCGGGGAAGCTTTTGATAAAATTGCGCGGATGTTGGGTTTGCCGTATCCGGGCGGGCCAGAAATTGCACGCACAGCTGAAGGCGGGGACCCGGCGGCGTTTGCGTTTCCACGACCAATGGCACATGAGCCAGGCTTTGAATTTTCATTTGCTGGCCTGAAGACATCGATTTTATATGCGATTCGGGATTTAGGTGGTTTGGAAGTGTTGAGCCAGCAGCAGATTTCTGATATTGCAGCCAGCGCGCAACAGGCAATTATTGATGTGTTGGTGAAAAAAACTATGCAAGCCGTAAAACAAGAAAACGCGAAGACGGTGATTCTTGGTGGTGGTGTGTCGGCCAGTGTCGCGTTGCGCGGTCAGTTGCAGACTGCGGTTTCAGCTGTAGAACACGGCTCAGAACTCATTGTCCCATCTCCAGGATTATTTACAGACAATGGCGCGATGATTGCGATTGCAGCTGCACCACGGGCCTTGCGCCACGAATATGATGATCCATTTTCACTGAAGCCTGTT
>JBIIKE010000028.1:0-8303 GCA_044233365.1 Bdellovibrionales bacterium
ATTTCCTGCAACCTCTAATTCAATCAATGTACTTTCACCAGCATTTTCAAAGATTTTTTCAAATTGAACAGCATCAACCGATAATGACATTGTTTCAAGACCATGCCCATAGAGTACAGCTGGAATGAGGTTGCTGATACGAAGATTTTTATTTGATTGACGGCCAGCGGCTTCACGTTTTTCGGCTTTGAGTGTAAATGTTTCTGACATAAAATAAAGTTAATGAGATTCTGATGCGACCAAAAGCGCAGCAAATTCTGGATGGTTAATGGTTTGGTGCAGCGCAATAACATCGTCTGAGGTCATTGCGTCTTGCTTCAAAAAGTATTCAACCTCTGGTTTGTGAAAATCAGTCAGCATACTGACTGCAGTTGTCGTGTCACCATGACCAATTTGGATGGTCAAATGCGCACTTGAACAGGATTCACAAATTCCATATGAACAGCGGACGTCCCCGCGATCGAGCACAAGACTCGAGCTATCATGAACGATTTCTTGTTCGCACACGACACATAATCCATTGATTGGATTATTCACGGGTGTCGCATTATGCGATCGTTCAGAATTGGCTGGATGCTGCATAGAAGATGAATATCTGTAATCAGAATACTAGCGGAAAAAAGGTCTGCGGTCAACCAGTCTACTGACTACATTATCCAATAGAGCGCTTGATTTTTCCGTGGACAGAAAAGAAGTGAATCAGGCCTAATAACGCCATTGTCGCGAGCATTGATGAGCCACCAGCACTGACGAGCGGCAGCGGGACGCCAGTGACCGGTAAGACGCCTAAGTTCATGCCAATAATCATTGTACTTTGAATCAAAATGTAAAAAAATGTCCCAAAACACAGCAAGAAAAAATACGTGTCATTAGTGTACTTCATATAGACCCATAGACGAAACAACAAAATTCCAATGGCGAGTAAAATCAGACTCACTCCGACAAAGCCAAATTCCTCAGCCAGAGCAGCAAAAACAAAGTCAGAGGAAACTTCAGGCAAAAAATGGAGCTGACTTTGGGTCCCAAACCCTAATCCCCGCCCCCAAAATGAGCCAGAGCCAACTGCGATCATGGATTGAATGACATTATACCCTTCTTTTTCTTCATACTTTTGTGGGTCTAAAAAGACAATAAGTCGATCTTTTTGATAGTCTTCAAAAAAGAAAAACCAGCCAGCAATTGATGCGCTGACAACGACAGCGACCACTAAGGCTAAAAACCACGCTGGTGCTCGCAAAAATAAGGCATATGCAAACCATAGCGCAAACAATATAATCGCTGAACCCAAATCGGGTTGTAATAAAACCAATGCAACAAGAAGTGCCGCAGCTGAGCCAGATAAAAACGCAATTCGCCACTCACGCATTCGCATGAGGCCTTGTTCAAAAAAATGAGCCATGAAAATAATGAAGAGCACTTTGACAAATTCAACTGGCTGAAGAGAAAAACCAGCGATCACAAACCAACCCTTTGTACCTTGAATAGTTTGACCGAAAAGAAGAACTGCCAAGAGTGGCATGACGCAGGCTGCGTACCACCAGAGCGACCGAGCTTGCAGACGCCGGTGATCAATAATGGAAAACACCGCAAATAGTCCGATGCCGGCAATAACAAACAACGCTTGTTTAGTGAACTGTTCGGGATCAGTAATGTCTTTATTCATCGCTATGCTGTACTGCATCAACAAGCCAAATAACAATAAAATAAAAATTGAACCGATGTACCACCAATCAATAGCGGTCGCGTTTTTGAAAATAGACAGGAGTTGATTACGGCGCATATCGGTTATTGCGCTGGTTCAGTTGTTGTCGTCGTTGACTCTGAAGAAGTGACTTCACGAATCAAATTGGATTCATTGACAATGTCGGTGTTGACGTAAATTTGCGGTTGGATAGTTCCGCTCACGCGCACGGGATAGCGAAAAATCAGATCACGCGATTCAAGCGAGGTGATGCGATCAAGCAAAATGCGTGAGGCCGCACGCACTCCCCCTTTTTCATCTGGGATCACCGCGACAATTGAGACATTTTTATATCCATAGACAGAATTGTTCCGCATGGTGACGCTCAGTTGCGATAAATACGGCAACTCATCATTCGCCTGACTTGCAACAGAATCAAGTGATGCATTTGTGAACGCCCAATTTGGATTCGCACGCTTGCTCGCATCAATCACTTTTTTCCATTGAACGTTTTTGATCGCAACACGAACGGACGGCAAGCTCGTGCCAGTGAACGGCACGCTACTACTTAGTAAGACTTTTTCTTGACTCGCCCCCAACGTTTCCACTGAGGTTGGAATTGTCGAGCTGCCAGCGACAACCTCATAGTCAATTGCCGTCGCAGCCCACTGTGTATTTTGATTTTTCATAAACACGACAACATCAATCGTTCCGTCACCTCGAAACACCGCAACTGATTGATCAACCACAATCGGCTTTGGAATGCGTGAGGCTGTCAGAGTCACATTTGATTGCACAAGCGAATCACCGACCCGCATGGCATTTGGCAAATTGATTAAATACCGCGCAAGCAAAAAAACCGCGATCGCCACAATCAAGCCAATCACAACACCAATTGCAATCACAATATCTCGTCGCACCTGTTCACGGTGCGTCGCAATCCAATATCCACGCTTCAACTCTTTGAGCGACGGCTGTTCAATTGGGCTATTCATTAACCCAGTATATCATTGTTGCGAGTGATCGCCAATCATGATAGGATTGAAACAAATTTACTAACGTATGGAGGCTATGTTCAACACATCAATCGATATTTTTTATCTCGTTTTATCAATTTGCTTGGTCGTTTTCACCGGATTTTTTGTCTGGGCAATTTTTTATGTCGTACAAATTTTAAAACAAGGCAATGAAGTGGTGACTGAACTCCGCGTAAAAATGGCAGAACTTGAAGAAGCATTGTTGAATATCAAAGATCGTGTTGTGACATCAGCCAACACAATTTCATTTATTGGCAAGGAAATTAGCACAGTTATGGATATTGTAAAAAGCTTTAAAAAATCTTCTACAAGCAAAGCCCGTCGCGGTAAGAAATCGAATTCTGAGGAGACAGACGAATAGTTCATGTCATTTGTTCACTTACACACTCATTCACACTATTCTTTATTAGACGGACTGACAAAAATTCCGGATCTTGTTGCTGCAGTAAAAGAAAAAGGAATGTCCGCAGTGGCGCTCACCGACCATGGAAACCTCCATGGTGCTGTTGAGTTTTATCAAGCCGCCAAATATGCCGATGTAAAACCAATAATTGGTTTGGAGGCGTATATTGCACCTGATGGTATTGCAAATAAAACACCAAAAGAGCGGCCCTACCATTTGATTCTGCTCGCAATCAACAACACGGGCTATGAAAATCTCATTAAGCTGCTGACCATTGCCAATCTCGAGGGTTTTTACTACAAACCGCGGATTGACATGGAATTGTTACGTGAATATAACGAGGGCTTAATTGTATTGAGCGGTTGTTTGTCTGGCCAAATTCCACGGGCACTGCAAGCTGGTGAATATGACAAAGCGAAAGCCGCTGCCAATGAATTTTTAGATATTTTTGGACGTGACCGATTTTATTTAGAAGTGCAAAAAAATTCGATGCGAGAACAGCAAATTGTTAACGATGGTTTGCGCACGCTCCATGAAGAATTGAATATTGAATTTGTTGCGACTGCCGACTCTCATTACATCCATCCAGAAGATAATGAAGCGCAAGATGTGCTTGTGTGTATTGGCACAAAAAAACTGCTCGGCGATGAGGATCGCTTCACCATGAAGCACGAAGACCTGTCGTTGAAATCACCAGATGAAATGGTCGCCGCATTTGCTGACTTTGAGCGTGCAACAGAAAATACTGTCAACATTGCAGAGCGTGTAGATATTGATATTGACCTTGAAACATTGCAGCTCCCCTCCTATGTATTGCCAGAAGGCTTTACGACACCGGATGAATATTTAACTGCCTTGTGTGAAGACGGTGCTGCAAAAAAATACCCAGAGATCACGCCTGAGATTCGGCAGCGCATGGATTATGAATTGAGTGTCATTGCAAAAACGGGATACGCATCCTACTTTTTAATTGTCCAAGACTTTATTAACTGGGCAAAAAATGCCGGCATTGCTGTTGGGCCGGGTCGTGGCTCTGCGGCCGGATCGATTGTTGCGTTTTTAACTGGAATCACAGACATTGATCCGATTCGATATGAATTATTGTTTGAACGTTTCCTCAATCCAGAACGTATTTCGATGCCTGATATTGATACCGACTTTGCGGATACACGCCGCGATGATGTGTTGCGTTATGTTGAAGAAAAATATGGCAAAGATCATGTTGCACAAATTATTACATTCGGAACGATTGGTGCGCGCGCTGGAATTCGTGATGTTGGTCGGGTACTTGGACTCTCCTATGGCTATTGCGACCGGATTTCAAAACTCATTCCGATGTTCACGTCACTCACCGACGCGGTGAACACTGTTCCAGAACTCCGGCAGATGATGACTGACGATGTTGATGCGCAACGCTTAATTGGAATTGCAAAAAAAATCGAAGGCGTCGCGCGCCACACCTCGATTCACGCCTGCGCTGTTGTGATCACAAAGGAACCGCTCAATAAAATGGTACCGTTGCAGCATGACCAAACTGGCGAAAGTGTCATCACCCAATACTCAATGAACCCGATTGAAAAACTGGGGCTCCTCAAAATGGATTTTCTTGGCTTGAAAAACTTGAGCATCATTGAAGACACGTTGAATATTGTCGCGAAAACCCGCGGTGAAAAAGTAAACATTGAAGACATTCCACTCAACGACAAAAAAACCTTTCAACTCTTACAGAAAGCTCAAACCATCGGGGTCTTTCAGTTGGAAAGTTCGGGCATGCGACGCTATCTCAAACAACTGAAACCAACGGAAATTGAAGATATTATTGTGATGGTATCCCTCTATCGCCCAGGTCCGATGGACTTTATTCCAACCTATATTGAAGGCAAGCACGGCAAGCGCGAGATTACCTACATTCATGAACGCTTGCAGCCAGTGCTCGAAAAAACCTACGGTATCGCCGTCTACCAAGAACAGATTATGGAAATTGCACGCTCACTCGCTGGATTTACCTATGGTGAAGCAGATGTGCTCCGAAAAGCGGTGGGTAAAAAGGATAAGGCGTTGCTCGACGAGCAGGAATACAAAATGATTGATGGTATGGTCAAAAATGGTATTCCAAGCACGATTGCTAAAGAAATTTGGGAATTTATTTTGCCGTTTGCCCGCTATGGATTTAACCGTTCACATGCGGCGTGTTACGCCATGATTGCGTATCGAACGGCCTACTTAAAAGCGAATTACCCGGCCGAATTTATGGCAGCGCTGATGAATGCTGATCGTGGTGATACGGATCGAATCGCGATTGAAGTGGTCCACGCGCAAGACATGGGCATTAAAATTTTACCGCCTGATGTCAATGAAAGTTTTGGATCATTTACTGTCGTTGAGCGGCAGGATCCGATGACCGGGGCTGTTGAGCCGGCAATTCGGTTTGGTTTGAATGCGATTAAAAATGTTGGCGATCATATTATTGAAGTGTTAATTCAAGAACGCGAAGCTGGTGACAGCTACAGCTCGATTGAAAATTTCTTATCGCGAATTCAAGATAAAGATCTCAATAAAAAATCGCTCGAGAGTTTGATTAAGGCTGGTGCGATGAAATCAATTGCACCGCAACATCTTCTACTTGCGAATATTGATAGCTTCCTTGCCTACATCAAGCACTTGAGTTCTGAGCGTGCGAGTGGTCAGGCAAATTTGTTTGCCGCCTTATCTGACACGCACCAACCAAAAATTGTGTTAGAAGATGCACCCGAGCTCGACCCGACAGTTTCACTCGAATGGGAAAAAGAATTATTAGGGCTGTATATCTCTGGTCATCCACTCGATGGCTACCGCAAAATTCTTGAAAAAGAATCAATCCCCTTTGCCGAACTGAAAGATCATCCAAAAAAAGATCCAGTGACATTAATTGGGCTCGTCACATTTATTAAACGGATCACAACCAAAAAGGGTGAACAAATGGCATTTGTTGGCCTCGCTGATCACACCGCTGAAATTGAGGGCTTGGTGTTTCCAAAACTCTACACCCAACTCATGACCTTGATTCAGGAAAAAATGATCGTCAAAGTCGTTGGGAAACTCAATTCACGCGACGGCTCACTGAAGTTAATTATTGATGAAATGGAGGAATTTGATATTGAAGCCCGACGCGAAAAAGGTCGAGTTATTATCACAACACCATCCGAGCTCAAAAAGTCTGTCTTTTTAGAACTAAAAGAGATTTTTGAACAACACCCAGGGCAATATGCGGCGTATTTATATTCGGGTGGTCGCGAGCTCTATACGCAAAAAATGATTTCGCTCGATGCCGTACCAAAAATTGAAGGGTTATTTGGACGCGAAAACGTCGCCGTGGTAGAATAATAACTATAAAATGAATAAATTGGAGGTTTTTTATGGCTCAATCTTTAGCAACATCTCGAGTGGAAAAATGGTATGCAGCACTCGTTAAAATTTTTGTTTTCATCGCGATTATTTTAATTGGCGTTATTGTCTATGTGTCTTTTACGAAGACAACCGTGACGATTACAACACAAGAGCAAGACGAAGTTTTAACAGCTGAAACAACAGTCGCGGCCTTGGATGGCGTAGTATTATTGACCGACGTTGAAGGAAGCTTGGACTATGGGCTTACTGCCCCAACTGAAGAAGCTGCTGCCGAGGAAGTTGCTGCAGAACCAGAAGAAACCGTGAAAGAAACAGAAGAAGTTGCTCCAACCAAACCCGTTGCAGCAGCCAAAGCGAAGGGTTCTGTCAAAATTGTGAATAAATACACAAAAGATCAACCGCTCATTACGAACACTCGCCTCTTATCAAAAGATGGTGTCTTATTCCGCACGCAAAAAACCGTGACGGTTCCAGCTGGCGGTGAAGTGACCGTTGATGTCCTTGCAGATGCAGAAGGCGCGAAAGGCAATGTTGGCGCAACGACGTTTGAAGTTGTCGCATTATGGGCAGGTCTCAAAGACAAAATTTATGCTGAATCAAGCGCGGCGATGACAGGCGGAGCTGACACGTCCGATGGTTCTAGCACGACGACTGCGACGACAACGACAACAACCGCAACAGATGACGCGGAAGACGAAAACGCCGTGACGATCACGCAAAATGATATTGCAAACGCGCGCGAAAAATTAGAAACAATGCTCTTTGAACAAGCGAATGAACGCTTTGCGACAGAAATGAAAGAACGAACAGAATTGCAAGAACTCGGCTACATCATTAAAACACCGATTGTTGTCAAAAGAATTTCCGAAAGTCGCAGTGCTGATGCTGGAACAAAAGCGATAAGTCTGACCCTCAATGAAAAAGTCACTGTTGGTTCAGTGGCGCTTGATAAAACGAAACTTGAAGCCTGGGTGAAAGAAGAAATTACAACCCAAACGAATTCTGAAGAACTCGCTGAAAACGTCAATCTTGATGACGTCATAATCACTCTTTCAGAAATCAATGACACCGGAACGGACGGTTCCATCACCGCAACAATTACTGTAAAGCAGACATTGACCACGGATGATGAAAAAATTGCACCAAGCGCGCTCACCGGAAAAACCGCAGAAGAAGTCCAGGAATATTTATTGTCATTTGACGAAATCAAGACAGTTGATGTAAAAATCTCACCATTCTGGGCAACACGCACACCATCGCTCGCGAAAAGCATTACAGTTGAATTAAAAAAGAACCAATGAATGTTGAACAACTAAACCACGCCCGACACACTGCCGCTCACCTTCTCGCTAGCGCTGTTGTCACACAATTTCCTGGAGTACAACTTGGCATTGGCCCAACGATTGAACACGGTTTTTATTATGACTTTCTGTTTCCAGAAGATGTCGCTTTTTCTGATTCAATGCTACCAAAGCTTGAAAAGCAGATGAAGAAATTGATTGCTCAGAATTTAGAAATGACTGGCGCAGTTGTTTCCGCGGATGAAGCGCGCGCAGCAATGGCTGGACAGCCGCTCAAGCTGCAACTCATTGATGAATTAGAAGCCGGCGGCGAAGAATTATCACTCTACACAATCGGCGCATTCACTGACTTGTGTCGTGGCGGTCACTCACAGTCTTCAAAAGAAGTTCCCGCTCTTGGACTCACACTCGATCGTGTTGCTGGAGCCTATTGGAAAGGTGATGAAAAAAATCCGATGCTGACTCGCATTTATGGTTTCCTGTTTGCAACAGCT
>JBIIKE010000029.1:0-8287 GCA_044233365.1 Bdellovibrionales bacterium
ATGCACGAAAATAGCTTTGAATTTTTGAACCAGTTTTAATCTATGTTGTATTCTACTGATTTACTCAAACAATTTTTCGGAAATTCCCGAGGCGCTGCTGATGTGCAGTTAGATCCAGCAATGCTGATGCGCGAACTGACTGTCGCGTCTGTTGAAGTTGAAGGTTTTGAGCAGGCGTTTCCATTACTCGCTGGAGAGACTGGTGACAAAATTGTGCTCGCGCGGATTACAGAGGTTGCTCCACATCCAGATGCGGACCGTTTAAAAGTGTGCACAGTGTTTGATGGTGCGCGTGAATATACCATTGTGTGTGGTGGCAGTAATGTCGCACCAAAAATGCTGATTGCATTGGCGCATGTTGGAGCTGCAGTGCAATGGCACGGTGAAGGTGAGTCGATTGTGTTAACGCCAGCGAAAATTCGTGGTGTTGCATCTGAAGGAATGATTTGTGCGGCTGAAGAAATTGATCTTGGCGCGCTCTATCCAAAAACTGATGAAAAGGAAGTCCTTGACCTCACGCCACTATTCACTGATTCGTCTGTTGATGAGTTGCTCGGAAAACCATTGGTTGAGATTTTGAATTTGAAAGATCGATTTGTGCTCGATATCGATAACAAATCAATGACACATCGGTCAGATTTATTTTCACACGCTGGAATGGCGCAAGAAATTGCAGCGACGATTACCACGCAGCAATTCGCATTAAAATTTCCATTACTGAAACGTATTCCACAAGCTCCAGAAACAGTGAAGGTAACGGTTGATGATTCAGTGGCGTGTCAGCGGTATATGGCGCTCGAAATTTCCGTCAACGCGAAAAAACCAACACCGGCTTTTATTACACAACGACTAGCAGAATGTGGAATCAAGAGTGTGAATGTGATTGTTGATATTGGAAATTACACCATGTTGGAATATGGCCAACCGATGCACGCGTTTGATGCAAAACAGATTCACAATAATGCGATTCAGGTTCGGTTTGCGCGCGCTGGTGAGTCATTGGAATTGCTTGGTGGTCAGACGAAGCAACTCAGTCCACAAACCTTAGTTATTGCGGATGATGAAAAAGTGCTTGCTGTCGCGGGCGTCATGGGCGGGCAACACAGTGGAATTTCAACTGACACTGATCGGATTATTTTAGAAATTGCAGCGTTTGATGGATTGATTGTGCGAAAGGGTAGTCAGCAGATTGGTGTGCGAACAGATAGTAGTTTGCGTTATGAAAAAGGGTTGCCGGAAGAGTTGGTGACAATCGGCAGTCAGCGCGCATTTGAGTTGCTTGAAGACTATGCTGACGCGAAATTGATTGGAATGACAAGTGTGAATCACGCGACTGACGACAAAAAAGAAATTGTGATTTCAGTTGACGCGATCACGCGAATGACCGGTCTTGTGCTGACCGCAAAAGAAGTAAAGGCTTTACTTGCGCGGTTGCAATGTAAAGTCGCAACCAGCATGTTGCAAAGTCGTGAATTGCGCGTGACACCACCGTGGTTCCGTCGTGATTTGAATATTCCGGAAGATTTGGTTGAAGAAATTGTGCGCTTGTATGGTATTCAAAATATTCCTGTAAAACCGCTCGTTGCCGATGTGACCATTCCAAAGTCAGAAGTGGAATATGTTGCTGCACGTCGGATCAAAGATTCTTTAACTGCGCTTGGGTTGCAAGAGGTGCTGACCTATAGTTTTTATGGCGCGGATTTGATGAAGGTAATGGGCTATGAACAAAATGGAGAGCATGTTGAAATCAAGAATCCGCTTTCAGAAGATTTGCGCTTTTTGCGCGTGTCGCTGATTCCGCGAATGCTCGAAGTCATGAAACGGAATGATCTGAGTCAATGCTCACAGATTTTTGAAATTGGACATGTCTATACGCCAGCAGTCGAAGCGCGGCAGATTGGCATTATGGTGCAAGACCCGGAAGCAGTTCGCATTGTGCGTGGGATTGTTGAAGAATTGCTTGCTCAAGAGTCGGTTGCGTTTGTGAGTGACAAAATTTCTGCAACCGTTGATTGTCCATTTTGGAATGTGTATCAAGGTAAACAAGCTTTGCGGTATGCGGTTGATAATCCGAAAAATGGCGATGGGGGAATGGATGTAGTTATTGGAACGCTCGGTAGTGTGTCGCCAAAAGTGTTGCAACAGATGGGTATTTCCGGAACAGTCGCGTTTGCAACGCTTTCGTTGCCGACGGTTGTGAAATATGGCGCGCGTGAACACAAACAGTTGCGAGTGATGTCACCATATCCAGCGGTTGATATTGATTTGTCTTTGCTGCTGAGCAGTGAAACAGAGTGGGCTGATGTTGAACGAGTGATTCGCTCACATGCTGGTGAGCAATTGAAGTCGCTCTCTGTGGTTGATGTCTATCGCGGCGACCGGATTGACGCCGACAAAAAATCTGTGACGTGTCGCATTGTTTTGCAATCGCAATCCGAAACCCTTGAAATGAAAACGATTGAACTTTGGCGTGAAAGCTTGATGCGCGATTTGCATACGGAGTTTGGAGCTGTGCTCAGGGACAAATAATGAAAGATCTTCACAGTCAAGTGATAAAAGAATATTTTTTAAAAAAGTATTCTTTTAATTTTTTAAAAATTCAGGAATCTACTATTAAAAGACCAGATTTTGAAGTAATTGAGGATAATAAACGTTTATTTGTTGCTGAATTAAAAACCATGGAAGACATAGAGCTCTCTGCTCAAAATGGATATTATCTTAATGAAGATACAGAATGGTTTTCAAGGATCGACAATTCTCCTGCGCGTGTTGCGAGAAAAATTAAAGAATCCCATAAGCAGTTAAAAGAATTTGATTGTTTAAAAGTCATAATATTTTTTAACCGAGATACTTTAGATTATTTAGATTTATTCGCTGCTCTAACAGGCAGTTTGCCATTTAAAAATAATAAAAATGGAAAAATTAGTCTTAAGCATTGGTATAAAAATATATCAGAAGGGGATATAAAGAGTATAAAAAAAGAAATAGATTTATATATTTGGGTTGATGCGCTAAATTTGGACAAAAGAGGTTCCGAGGACTTTTTTATTCCAATGAGTTTAGATGGACAAAGGTTGAAGGATATTTTTTTAAGTCGACATATTTTTAATACAATAAAAATTAAAGAGAATGTGTCTATAAAAGATAGCGGCGGTGAGAATTTTGAGACTCCGTGAGCATGACCGAAGGGTGCTCCAGGAGTCGAAAAATACTCACGGAGCTCTCTTTGCGATAAAGCCCATTTATGCTATAATTTCAGCATATCTGACTAGCAAATTTTTAGTGAATTATGGCAAAAAAAGGTGAAAATGCTGCCTCAAAAGGCACAAATGTTTCGGGGGATTATGGAGCACAACAAATTACCGTTTTAGAGGGCTTGGAACCGGTGCGAAAGCGCCCTGGAATGTATATCGGCAACACTGCTCACAAGGGTTTACATCATTTGATTTGGGAAGTCGTCGATAACTCAATCGATGAATCAATGGCAGGGTATTGTACGGATATTAGCATGACGCTTCTTCCAGACGGTTGGGTGTCAGTTTCAGATAACGGTCGTGGTATCCCAGTTGAAAAGCATGAAAAAACGAAAAAGTCTGCACTTGAAACTGTCCTCACCGTCCTTCATGCTGGTGGAAAATTCGGAGATGGTGGATATAAAGTATCTGGTGGTTTGCATGGTGTGGGTGTATCTGTCGTCAACGCGTTGTCAAAAGAACTCGTTGCAGAAATTCGTCGTGATGGAAAATTATGGCGCCAAGAATACAAAGTTGGAAAACCACAATCTGCTGTCAAATCCGTCGGTTCAGCAAAAGAAACTGGAACAACAATCACCTTTTTACCAGACGACACTATTTTCACTGTTACTGATTTTGATTGGAAATATATTGTCGACCATGTTCGTCAACAAGCGTATCTCACAAAAGGTGTTCGTTTCAATCTTCGCGATGAACGCACAGACAAGCCACAGGCGTATACCTTTTATTTTGAAGGTGGAATCGCTTCATACGTTCGCCACATTAACCATTCAAAAGACAAAGCCCAAGAAGAAGTGTTTTATACTGAAAAACAAGAGCAAGACATCACTGTTGAAATCGCGCTGCAATACACCAAAGACTATAATGAATCTGTCTATGCGTTTGCAAATAACATTCACACCGTTGAAGGTGGCTCGCACGTTGTTGGTTTCCGCACTGCCTTGACGCGAACCTTGAATGCCTATGCGCGCAACAATAATATCTTTAAAGAAAAAGATTCAAATTTAACCGGTGAAGATACCCGTGAAGGCTTGACTGCAATTATTTCTGTGAAGCTTCCCGAGCCGCAATTTGAAGGTCAAACAAAAGAAAAGTTAGGCAATGCTGAAGTGCGTCCAATGGTTGAATCGATTTTCGCAGAAACGTTTGCAATTTTCCTTGAAGAGCATCCACGTGATGCAAAAGAAATGATTGGAAAATGTTTACTTGCCAAACAAGCGCGTGAAGCAGCTCGAGCAGCGCGTGATACCGTTCTCCGAAAAGGTGCGCTTGAAGGTTTAACGCTTCCTGGAAAACTCTCTGATTGCTCATCCCGCTCCGCAGAATTGTCTGAATTATTCATTGTAGAGGGAGACTCCGCTGGAGGATCAGCAAAACAAGGGCGTAATCGTGAATTTCAAGCGATTCTCCCATTGCGCGGTAAAATTCTTAATGTCGAACGTGCGCGTCTCGATAAAATGCTTGCGAACAACGAAGTAAAATCTCTCGTCATCGCGATGGGAACAAACATTGGTGACTTATTCGACGTCAGCAAACTCCGCTATCACAAAATTGTTATTATGACCGATGCGGATGTCGATGGAGCGCATATCCGAACCTTGCTTCTCACATTATTTTACCGTCATTTCCCAGAAGTGATTCGCAAGGGTCATCTCTATATCGCGCAACCACCACTCTATCAATTGAAAAAGGGAGCGAAAATTCAGTATGTGTATTCTGATGATGAAAAAGAAAAAGTAATGGCTGAATGGAATAAAGATTCGAGCGATAAAAAAGCGGCAAAGAAAAAAGCCGCAGCAGCTGAAGTCCAAGAAGAGGTTGTTGAAGCAACTGAAGAAACTCTTACAGAAGAATCTGATGATAGCGCGACAACTACTGTTGGTGGAATTGGAGTACAACGCTATAAGGGTCTTGGTGAAATGAATCCGCAACAATTATGGGAAACGACCATGGATCCAGAGCGTCGCGTTCTGTTGCAAGTATCTGTTGATGATGCGGAGAAGGCGAATGAGATTTTTGACATCTTAATGGGAACAGATGTTCCGTCTCGAAAACGATTTATTCAAACACACGCCAAAAACGCCAATCTCGACATGTAAGACGCAAACACTATGGAGGCAGTGATTCACAGTATTCAATTCATCGGGCAACTGTTCTGGTTTTTTCTGCCCGTTGCGACTGCGAACATGGCTCCGGTGGTTTTTAAAAACCAACTGACGAGACTCGCAACTCCAATTGACGGCGGTCGATTATTTCGCGGCCAGCCGTTATTTGGTGACCACAAAACGTGGCGCGGACTGCTTGTTGCAACACTGACTGGTGGAGTTGTCTTTTTGCTTCAATGGCTGCTCACTCAGCAATTTCCAGAGCAGCTTACAAACTGGGCACCGTTTGATATCACACAAGGGCCATGGTGGTTTGGTTTTCTATTTGGGTTTGCGGCAATCTTTGGCGATCTTGTAAAGTCATTTTTCAAACGCCGCATCAATATCAAGCCAGGTCAAACCTGGTTTCCATTTGATCAAATTGATCTGATTGTGTTTTCATTGGTTGTTGCCAGTTGGTTTTATCCAATCACTATCACAATGATTATTGTTTCATTTCTCATCGGACCACTTGTACATATCGTCATCAATCGCGTCGGATTTTGGCTCAAACTCAAAGAGACGCCGTGGTAAAAAATGATTGACAGGAAATGATGAATACAGTATTCTTTCTATGAACGGCCCGCAAAGGCTGTTTTAAAATCCAAAAATTATGGCACAAGCCAAAAAAAACCCTATTATTAGCTATTTCCGTGGTTCATGGGAAGAGCTCAAAAAAGTTCAGTGGCCATCCCGGTCTGAGGCCTGGCAAAAAGCCTGGATCGTGGTCATGTTCAGTGCATTTTTCGCTGTTTTTCTCGGCGGACTCGATTACACACTGACTAAATTATTGGAAGCCCTTATTTAATATAAAGCGTATGTCAAAACAAACTGGAGAGCATGGAAAACGCTGGTATGTCATTCATACCTATTCCGGCTATGAGGAAAATGTTGCGCATAATTTGCAGCAACGCATTGAATCCCTCGGCATGGAAGACAAGATTTTTGAAGTCTTGGTTCCAAAAGAAAAAAAGATGAAAATCCGTAATGGGAAACGTCGCGTTGTGGAAGAAAAGATTTTCCCTGGCTACGTTCTCGTTTGTATGATCGTGACTGACGACTCTTGGTATGTTGTTCGCAATACACCAAATGTCACAGGTTTTGTTGGTACTGGCACCAACCCAACGCCACTTGATGAAAAAGAGGTCAAAAGCCTACAGCGTCGCATGGGTATTGATGAACCAACCTACACTATCGATATGCAAATTGGTGAAACTGTACGGATCGTCGACGGGCCATTTAAAGATATGGAAGGCAAAGTGTCTGAATTATTGGAACGTGGCAAACTCAAGGTGATGGTCTCGATGTTTGGTCGCGAAACACCAATCGAACTCGATGCACTCCAAGTAAATAAATTGTAATTCTATTTTTCACTACACGTATGGCAAAAGCAATCATGACTCAAGTAAAACTTCAGATTCCAGGTGGATCTGCAAATCCAGCTCCTCCAATTGGTACGGTGCTCGGACCCCAAGGAATCGCAATTCAGGATTTCTGTCAGCAATTCAATGACAAAACAAAAGATCAACGTGGCGAAATTTTGCCAGTCGTTGTCACCATTTATGAAGATCGTTCATTCGACTTCATTATCAAAACTCCACCAGCTGCTGAATTTTTGAAAAAAGCTGCTGGAATCAAAAAGGGTTCTGGTTCACCACTCGCGCAAAAAATTGGATCTGTCACAAAAGCGCAAATTCGTGAAATCGCTGAACAAAAAATGGTTGATTTGAATACTGACGATATTGAATCAGCGATGAAAACAATTGAAGGAACAGCTCGTCAAATGGGCCTCGACATTAAGGAATAATTTTAACAAGCAATTTAATACACTGTGGGAGAGTCGGTGCATCTCTGATGACGCCACTCGCCAATAACCAAACCACTATGAAACATTCAAAACGATACAATGCGATTGCTGAAAAAATCGATCGCACAAAAGTCTACACACTTGATGAAGCAGTAACACTCATCAAAGAAGCGCCGGTGAAATTCGATGCTGGTGTTGAAATGCATGTGAAGCTCGGAATTGATCCAAAGAAGTCAGAGCAAATGGTTCGTGGAACTGTTGTGCTTCCACACGGAACAGGAAAGACAAAGCGTGTTGCAGCCTTTGTGAGTGCTGAAAAAGAAGCTGAAGCAAAAGAGGCTGGAGCTGATGTAATCGGGTCTGATGAGCTGATTGCGCAAATCAAAGCCACTGGGAAATGTGAATTTGATATTGCTGTTGCGACACCAGACATGATGAAAAAACTTGGACCAATTGCGAAAATTTTAGGTCAACAAGGGTTAATGCCAAACCCAAAAACTGAAACTGTTGGTCCAGATATCGCGAAAATGGTGAAGGAATTGAAAGGTGGAAAAACCGCTTTCCGCAGTGATGACGGTGGTAATGTCCACATGTTAGTCGGTCGTGTGTCATTTGATGCTTCGCAATTGACCCAAAATATGCAAGCCTTTGTTGACGTCGTTCGTCGCGCAAAACCACCTGAGGCAAAAGGGCAGTACTTCGTTGCCGCAACAGTTGCTGCCAGCATGAGTCCTGGAATTCGCGTCACTGTCGAATAGTCTATTCACAGGCCAAAATTATGGAAAGGGGCGGTTGTAAAAACCGTCTTTTTCGTTTATAGTAAGGGAGATATGAGTACTCCAACATCTACCTCAACCACACACATTCGTCCATCCTGGGACGATTATTTTATGGCAATGTGTCGCATTGTTGCAACGCGTTCAACCTGTGATCGACTGCATACGGGCGCTGTTCTTGTGAAAGATAGTCGGATTATTTCAACGGGTTATAATGGATCACCGCAAGGCTTACCGCATTGTGATGATGTTGGACATTTAATGGAAGAAGGTCATTGTGTACGAACAGTACATGGGGAGCATAAC
>JBIIKE010000031.1:0-8047 GCA_044233365.1 Bdellovibrionales bacterium
TTGTCTCCCAAGTTGTTTTTCAATTGTTGCTGCGTAATTCAATACAACATCTTTATTCTCTTCTTTATAAATCGGCACAATCACAATTTGAATCGGTGCCACATTTGGCGGCAAACGCAAACCGTGGTCATCGCCGTGCGCCATAATCAGCGCGCCAACTGAACGCCACGAAAAGCCCCAGCTATTTTGGTGAACAAAATGATCTTGCTCGTCAGCGCCGCGATATTTCACATCAAAGACTTTTGCAAAATTCGTTCCTAGATAATGACTGGTCGCACCTTGAATCGCTTTGCCGTCACGCACCATCACTTCGGTCGTACTCGTCATAACAGCGCCAGCAAATTTTTCACTCTCGGATTTCATTCCTTTGAAGACTGGAATCGCCAAAAATTTGTACATCGCTTCATATTGATCCAGCATCTGCCAAACCTCTTCTCGTGCCGCTTCTTCTGTTGCAAATGCTGTGTGGCCTTCTTGCCACAAAAATTCACTCCAGCGCAAAAATGCACGAGGGCGTTTTTCCCAACGAACCGCATTGTTCCATTGATTTAAACGGAGTGGTAAATCGCGATAACTTTGAATCCATTTTGCATAGGTTGGGTACATCGCGGCTTCAGACGTTGGGCGAACTGCCAGTTTTTCTGTGAGCTCTTCGCCGCCGCCGTGTGTCACAACTGCCAGCTCTGGTGCAAACCCTTCAACGTGATCTTCTTCGGCTTCTAAATTTGCCATTGGCACAAAAATCGGAAAATAGGCATTTTCCGCGCCAGTTTCTTCAATAAGACGAGCCATTTCTGCTCGGATTAATTCCCAGATTTTATAACCATACGGTTTCACAATGCCACAACCGCGCACTTCTGAACTTTCAGCCAAATCCGCTTCTCGCACCACATCTTGATACCAGTCAGCAAAATTGTCACTTTGAGGAGTAATTGTTGTCTTTTTCATAGACATTCATACTACCACGTTTTCGGGGTTGTTCAAGATCAGCAATGTGTCCCCGCAACAAAACCAGTTGTCCAACACAGCTGCAGAGAAAATCCGCCAGACGGTCGGTTAATGTGTAATAAATCTCCAGTCACAAATACATTACCGATTTTTTTAGAGCGCATGGTTTTCATATCAATTTCATCAAGCGCGATTCCACCATCTACAACAACGGCCCGATCAAGTCCCATTAATTGAGTAATGGTAATTGTTTGGTTTTTTACAGCACGAACAATCTGTTTGCGCTGCTCTTTTGTAATACTATGAATTGGTGTGTCAGCAAGTGGCGCTCCAGCTGCCGTTTCAATCAACTCCAAAAATGTTGCTGCCGTTCCACCCGGAACCAAAAACTTCAATACATTTTTGAAATCTTTATTTTTATGCTCTTCAAACACAGTAATCACATGTTGATTAAGCGCGCCTTCATCGAACTGCGGAAACAAATCAAACTGCGCGGTGACAACACCACTTTTTAGCAAGTCTGCTACTTTGACAGCACTATTTAAAATAGTTGGCCCAGAAATTCCAAAGTGCGTACATAAAATATTACCCGTAACACTAAAAGCTTTTTTCGTGTCTATAAAAAATGTCACCTTAGCATTCTCTAGTGTCGTTCCGGACAGTTTTTTAATCCAATCTTCTTTGACACCGAGCGGAACAATGGTGGGAGTTGGCGCAACAACCGTGTGCCCTAGTTCCCGCAACCAATCAAAACCATCACCAGTCGAGCCGGTTTCTGGATGTGAGTTCCCGCCAGTTGCAAGAACATATGATTCAGCTGTCAGCACTTCTCCGCCACAGACAACTCCTGTAATCACACTATCCGCACTTTCAACCTGTTTCACAATAGCGTGTGTTCGAATTTCGACACCAAGCCGCACACATTCCTCTCTCAATACCCGAACAACATCTGGCGCGGATTCAGAAACTGGAAACGCGCGATTATTTGCTTCGACTTTGATCGGTAAACCGAGTTCTTCAAAAAATGCAACGGTATCTTCATTTGAAAACTGCGCAAACGGAGAAAATAAAAATTTACTTGCCGCGCCGTAATTTGCCAGCAAGACATGTCGGTCTGATTGCACATTTGTGATGTTGCATCGGCCACCGCCAGTAATTGCAAGCTTCTGCCCAACTGCTGAATTTTTTTCCAACACTAACACACGTCGACCGCGCCGAGCAGCAACAATAGCGGCCATGAGCCCCGACGCGCCACCGCCAATAATAATACAATTATAGATGCTCATTCATTGTTATCGTGCCAAAAATATGGTAAAAAAGCAACTGAGATTATTGATTTTTTATTGTGGACATTGAAAGACGTAACCCAATAGAAAAAGAGCCGCGACCCGATGAAGTGGTACGTGTATTATTGTTCCAATCCGCAAATCCGGAAATGCTACCCGCAGATGCGGACCCGAAAACAGTTGAGCTCACCCGAATGATCTGGACAGTAAAAGGCGGAAAAAATGCAGCAGGCATGCTGATGCCCGTGGGTGGTGGACGAGAGCGCAAACCAAATGGTCAATTCAGCGAATCAGTGATCGATGCAGCGATTCGAGAAATGATTGAAGAAACCCACGCAAAAACAAAACGAGATCGCCTGATTGAACTTCCAATTGCACAACAATACACATTCACTCACAAAGAATCTGGTGAGCGACGCACACAAGTTGCTCGGTATTGCATTGGCAGACTCTTGCCTGGAGACAATATGTATCCACTTGATCAGGTAGAAGATAAAATTGCGCGGTTTGAATATTTGACACCATCTGAATACAAACAACTGGTGAACACAGGGTCAGTAGAACGCGACGGAAAATCATTGCAACTTGTTGACCATATGCAACCAAGTAGCGCACAAAATACTGCTGTCCAAACAGATTGGTCAACAGTTGATCGCGTCCATGAAACAGCCGAAATCTACTTTGATCGCATGGAAGCGATTAAAAAAATGAAAGTGGCACACTATTTACTCAACGGCACACATCGCGCTGAATCAACCATGGAATCAAGCTCTCTACGCCCAGAAACGCGAATACAATTCAATGAAGCAATAGCCACAACGCTGAACGCATTGCTTCAGTTCGAAGACAATGCGATTAACCAAAAAATTGTATCTGCGCTTGAAAATGCAAATAGTCTGTGGCGCGCCATTATTGAAAACATGGGCGCAAAAATACCTGACATCCAAAAAGCCTTAGAACATTCAAACACTGAGGGCGTGGTCGAAAATGTTGCTGAAAAATTTGACATGGAAACCGGAAAGGGCATTCCCTCTATTAGTCTGATTTTCCCGTTGCTTGCTGGTGATAAAACACTCGACACAACTGAGCTTCGGATTTTACTCAAAAACCCGCAAGCTGCGCGCTTATTAAAAATTGTTGGCGCTGTACGAAAATATAAGCTTGATACAACGTCACTGTTATATAACAATTCTCAAGAGCTCATTGAGATGCTGTTTGCACAAAAGCTCATTCCAACCAATCGATTATCTGACATTAATCGGCACACCAATGATGTGGATGGATTTTTTGAAATGCTACAACAACAAGCTTCAGCAGTTGAAATTACCGACGCAGAACCAATCGTCATCTCGGTTGCAGAAGAAGTCCGGGGCCGTAATATTGATGAGCTGTTACAGATTATTTTTCATCCAGACATTTCATTAGAGCATATTCAATCATCTGAAAAGCGAGGGGTCATTTTATGGGAAGCAAAACGTAAATTAGTACTGATGCTACTCATGGCTGAAATTGATCAATCACAACAAGAAATTATTCATCTCGGTACACAATTATTTCGTGACATTGAACAGGCTTTGTTAAAGCCTGACGCTGGTCGTGGGAATCGCGTGCTTGAACTAGGGCCTCGCAATGAGCAATTCCCTGTTCAAATTTGGAGCCCACCAAAAAGCTTGGCACAGGCGCTGCGAAAAGTGATTGCACGCGACCGGGCTCGTGGAGAAAATCGATCTGCTCAAGAATTTTTAGATGACGCAAATCGATCAGCCTATGTATTTGATATTATTCCTGAAAATACTATTGATAATATAGAAGTAGTAAAAGTCAATACAGGTGCGCAAGTATATGATGCCAACGGAAAAGTAGTTGACCCCTTAATAGCACAAAAACAAATTGCGTATTTAATTGCTGGCATATTACGGGTCGCAGCTACAAAAAATATTCATGCGAGAATTATCAATTACAAACCACTTCCTTTGAACGGCGAAGGCTTTGCAAGCTCTGGTGGCGGAGGCAAGGGCAATATTCGAATGGCGAAATTTGATCTTGAAATCATACGACCAGACGGCATCAAACAATACAAAGAATATCAAATTTTTGTTCCTGGGATGCGTGAAACAGCAAAAACTGAACACACAACAACCATTGAATTGTACGGCGGTGAAGATGATTTTGAAGATAAAAAAGCAGACGACAAAACACGTTCAATGCGACGCTTGTTTGATACACAAGGTGTCCGTTCGGCGATGGAGGCTTTATTTCCAGTCTCTGTATATGGTGACGACATTCGAAAAATTTATCGGCACCGAGTTGGAAGTGGTGATAAAATCCGTGATAAGCAAACGACTGAACCACCAATTCATCGACGTAGAACTGGAACTCATATTACAATCACATCATCGAATCCGCGAAACGAACGCACGGGGACTTAGCGGTTGACGCAACTGATCCGGAACGATAGTCTATACAAACGCTCACATCTGGAGAGGTGGCAGAGTGGTTGAATGTGGCGCTCTCGAAAAGCGTTGTGCCGCAAGGTACCGAGGGTTCGAATCCCTCCCTCTCCGCCAAAAAAGCTAGTCTAAGCTTGTGCTAATAAGCATTTTGTTGTCTATATCAAGCGTTGCTAAAAAATAACATTTCCCTTTTTCTTGAATAATCGAAACGTTTTCTTTCCAATCTTTTGGTGGATTAGCGCATGAATAATTCCCCCACAACATCTTCTCTCCCGTTGATTTCACATAACCAAACCATTGAACATAATATTGATTAATGCTGTAAACGCGACTATCGCCCTGCAATTCTTGTTGCACAATACTCATCGCAGCTTCTGCTTGTTTTGAAGAAGGCGTGAAGCGTTCTATGTTTTTTGGAAATACCGGATTCGGATACTCTTTTGGAAAAATCACATATCGCTCTGAATTATGTTGTATTGTGGATGTATTATTTTTTTGTACAAGAAAAAATACTCCATAAAAAATAGCAATACTACCAATAACAAAGGCTATCACATAGAACGGTATGGTCTTTTTCATCTGTATAGTATTACATGTATAAATAAAAAAATGAAGCGCTATAAAACTGTACAAGTCTCTTAAAATCACTCATACTCGCATTACATCTCTATTATGAAACAAACTCACTATAGCCAAGCTCAGGCGAACTACGATTACATGTTCCAAGACCACTCCCCTGAAGAGTGTCTTCGTTGGGCGCAAAGTCTTCATTATTTTTATTTTATGCGGGCGTTCGGCGGGCACGCAGGTGACAGTGATCAATTAGAAGTTGTTTTTCAATTTTCTGATTTTTCAGACCTTACAAAAAAACTGAACCTCCTTGGCATTGCTCTTCAAAAAATCCCAGCGGATAAAGAAATTCCAGTTCCAGGCAAATCATATCCTGGTGATGTCTATGCAACGCTCGCAAGTCCTATTCCACAATTTCCGGAATACGAGCAACCGGGTCATGTAACAATCAATGACACTCCTATATTTTGTTACATAGTTGAAAATCGCCTTGAACTCACTCTCTTTGGTGGCAATGGTGACTCCTATAGCGTTTCAGAAATTGATGTGGCGAATGCGCAAAAGATCGAAATAATTATTGCAAACCACCCTCTACTTGTTCACTCAATTGACGAAACTCGAAAAAAAAGAGAACATTGCTTAACTGTGCGGCATATCGAACAAATAATACAAGCTGCGACGACACACTAATAATGAACAATACTCTATGATCGATTTTTTCATCACGACGCTCTATACATTTTCAGAAATGATTCCACTGCCACTGTTTGTTTTTAGCGGGGCATTTATTGAAGAAATCATTGCACCAATCCCATCACCATTAGTGATGACGCTCGGCGGTTCATTGGCAAAGTCTCAAGACAGCACGCTTTTGTTTCTTTTGTTTCTTGGTTTTATTGGCGCGGTTGGAAAAAGCATTGGTGGATATATTATTTATAAGCTCGCCCATTTTCTTGAAAAAATTATTGTTGGACGATGGGGAAAATACGTTGGTGTCAGCCAAAAACAAATTCTGGCAATGAGCGAAAAATTGGGGCAAGGCCCAAAAGATTATTTGGCATTATTTTTACTACGAGCGACGCCAATTATTCCAACCGCACCAGTGTCATTTGCGGCTGGAATATTACAATTAGATCTCAAGGCCTATTTAATTAGTAGCGCATTGGGGCTGTGGGTACGTAATATCTTTTATTTATATCTTGGCTTTACTGGCACACAAGCACTAGAAAGCATTAATGATAACTTGAATAGTTTTGAAACTATTGGCTACGGAATTATTCTCATTCTCATCATTGCGATATTTATCTATATATTCAAAAAAAGGCGGGAAATGGATGGTATGTAAATAAAAAAGCCGAGAAAATCTCGGCTTTTTTTAAAAAGAAAAGCTTCTTTATGAATGAAAGAATTGTTCTTTTACGATTTTTCCATCTTCCCATTGCTGAACAGCCACTTGTGCCATAGTCACCTCACCCCATTCTTTGTGAGTGAATTTGTACACCCATTGTGACATCACGAGACCATTTTCTCCGTAGGCAACAGCCACTGGAGTGATTTCATGCACTGCAACAATACTGCCTTCAAACGCTTTTTCACGTTCAAGATTTGCTTCAAAACCAACGGTTGGCGCGTCAGTGTTTTCTTGCATGCTGACATTTTCACCGTAGTATTTTGTGAATGTATCAACAATTTTTCCTGTTGAAAGCATTGCATTATGCTCCTCAACGATTGCTTTGAGTTCTTGTAATTCCATAACTCTTTTTATTATTTGCGTATTAAATAACGTCAATTGTATTGACAGTCTGTAGAATACGTTTTATACTTTCTTTTGTAAAGTAGTTTCATATAGTAAAGTAAAGAATATGGCTGTGGATAAAAAAACACACCTTGGGGACGCCTGCCCGATTGAGCATGCCCTTGCCCTGCTCGGGAAAAAATACACCTTACTGATTCTGCGCGATTTGCAAACTGGCAAAAAACGCTTCGGAGAGCTCCTGAAATCAGTGCATGGGATTTCAACAAAAACCCTGACTGAGCGCTTAGAAGAGCTGGAGCTTGCGGGACTTATTACCCGTAAGGCCTATCCAGTGATTCCGCCGAAGGTTGAATACACTCTCACAAAAAAGGCCAAGGCCATTGACCCAATCCTTGAATCGTTTCGGGCATGGGGCAAAAAACACTCTCGTTAATACACCTACACTATCAATTATATGAACGCATCAACAATTCTCGACACCCTGCACAAACGATATGCCGTAAAAAAATTTGATCCAGCAAAAAAAGTATCGGAGGAAGATCTGCAAACTATTCTTGAAGCTGGACGACTTGCACCAAGCAGTCTTGGTTTGCAACCGTTTGATATTATTGTTGTCAACAACACAGCAGTACGCAAAGAACTTTTGAAGCCGGCGATGGGACAATCGCAAATTACCGACGCGTCTCACCTGATTGTTTTTTCTGTAAAAAATATCTTAACTGTCGATGATGTTGACACTGCGATGGAACGCATTGCAGCGGCCCGCAATATTGACGTTTCTTCTCTGGGTGGTTTTCGAAAAAGTGTGATGCTCTATGTCAAAATAACGCGCTTTGTCCGCTGGTTCCCAGGACTCGCAAAATGGACACCAACTGGTCGCAAAGACCACGAATGGGCAGCAAAGCAGGCCTATATTAGCCTTGGGTTTATGCTTGAAACAGCGGCGCTGCTGGGCATAGACGCATGTCCAATGGGTGGATTCGTAGAACCAGGCTTTAACAAAGCACTTGGACTCCGTGGCACTGGCCATCACG
>JBIIKE010000032.1:0-7803 GCA_044233365.1 Bdellovibrionales bacterium
GACCAAAGCGTGACACTTGAACAAATCGCGCAAGTCAAAAATTATGGTGCAACTCAAGGCACGCTCGTTACTGTCATTCGATCAGCTGGTGCGCCACAAGAATATGCGATGGTTCAAGAATTAGCGCAAGAATTATTGAAAGCGGAAGCAGATGTTCGCGCGGCCAATATCATTATTACCTGGACTTCGGGCAATACTGGGATCAATACGTTCATTGAGCTGGCTCGTATTTTAGCAATCAATGGAGCGACATCGGATCAATACAATTTTGAAGACAAGGCGATTGTCAGTATTTCTGATAACCAGCCGATCTCAACCAGTGCACGTTTAGCGCAAAATGTGTTTCAAGGATTAACCCCATCATTTATTGTGGTTGCAGATAGTAGTGTTGTGAATACAGCAGTCAAAGCTGAGTCTGCGCTTGAGCTTCAAGATGCGCTGCGTTATTCAGATTCAAATTATCAAATCATTACGCCCTATACTGCACGCGGCCTAAACAATTTGAGCCCACTGAATTTTTTGTCCTATACCATGAATTATATGGCGAATAATGGCGTTCCGGTCAACTCGCTGTATTTGATTTTAATGTTGCCGGTGCTCGCGACGATTGTTGCAGCGACGCGGCAGTTAGTTGGTATTAAAGCATTTGGAATTTTTGTCCCGACTGTTTTGGCGCTGTCATTTTTGGGAACGGGCTTGAAATATGGCGTGACGATTTTTTTAAGCCTGGTTGTTCTCGGTTCGATTGCGCGGCTGCTTGTGAGGAAAATTAAAATTATGTATTTGCCACGCATGGCAATTGTATTGTCGCTGCTTGCGTTTTCAATTTTTGGGATGTTTTTCATCGGTACCTTTCTCGACAAAACAGGCTTCATTGCTGTCTCGGTCTTTCCAATTTTAATCATGACTGTCATCACTGAACATTTTGTCACGTCACAAGTAGAACAAGGGTGGAAATCAGCGTTCAAGTTGACGGCTGAGACGCTGGTGCTGTCATTGATTGGGTATTTTATTGCTGATTGGACCTGGTTCAAGAGTGTTATTTTGGCATTTCCAGAACTGATTTTACTGACGTTTGTGTTGAACTACTTTATCGGTAAATTTACTGGGTTGCGCCTGACAGAATACATCCGATTCCGCAACATTTTTAAACACATTCGCAATGCTGAAAAATCTCAATAAAGTTCTCGGCATTAACGCCCGTAATCGCATTTATTTGCGAGCCAATAAAAAAGCTGCGCGCGGGCTGGCTGATGATAAGCTCAAAACCAAAAAACTCTTACGAAAGCATGCGATTGGAACTGCGGAGTTAGTGGCAGTCATTCAAGATAGCAATGATTTACGTGAGTTTGACTGGAACTCATTACCAAATTCATTTGTGATTAAACCGAATCGTGGTTTTGGTGGTCAGGGCATTTTAGTCATTTTTAATCGGCTGAAAAATGGCAATTGGATTACGACCAATAAACGACAACTGACTGTTGATGATCTGCAAGCGCATATTCGCAATATTCTCGACGGGAATTTTTCGTTGCTGAACACCGCGGATGTTGTTTTGATTGAATCGCGATTATCAATGAGTCCGTTTTTTAAGATTTTTTCAACCAATGGTATTCCAGATATTCGTGTCATTGTCTATAACGGTATTCCAGTGATGGCGATGCTGCGTGTCCCAACAAAAAAGTCTGAAGGGAAGGCAAATCTTGCGCAAGGTGGCATTGCAATTGGAATTGACATTGCGACTGGCCGCACGACCTACGCTGTTGTGAAATCCTGGCTCTATGAAAAAGAAATTGAAATCCATCCAGACACGGGTGTGCATTTGCGTGGAAAAAAACTCCCAGTCTGGGATGATATTTTGCTCACTGCTGTGCGTGCGGCTGATGTGACTGGAATGCGTTATGCTGGAGTTGATGTTTCAGTTGATAAAACTATTGGGCCAGTTGTCTTGGAATTGAATGCGCGGCCAGGTCTTGGAATCCAAATTGCCAACATGCTCCCATTGCGTGAGCGATTACAACGTATTCGTGGACTGAAAGTGAAATCACCGGAACATGGCATTTCGCTGGCTCGGGAATTATTTGTCGGACCGTTTGACGCAGAAGTGGAAAGTATTACTGGAAGGCAGGTGATTAGTTTAGTAGAGCCAGTGACGCTGTGGGCTGATCCGGCGCAGAAACAGGATGTATTTGCGAAGATTGATTCAGGTGCGCATACGAGCTCGATTGATGAGCAGTTGGCACGGCAGTTGGGTTTTGGAGAGGCAATTGATGCGTTTAAAAAAATACAATTACCAGATTATCATACAAAAAAAGAAGCTGAGGAATATGCGAAGGAGCTCAAAAAAAAGTTACAGAAGGAACAGCCTGGAATCGCTAATATCAGCGTCGTCACTTCATCACATGGTATGTCCATTCGGCTCAATGTTCGAGTAACAGTCCGTTTATCTGGAAGAGAAATGGTCATGACGCCGAATGTGTATGAACGTGAGTATTTGACCTATCCAATGTTAATTGGCGCAAGTGATTTAGGGTATTATCTTCTCGATCCAAGTAAGCCGGTGACTCCAGAAATTAAGGAATTCCGGGCACGTCGGAAAAAAGAAATTGAAGACGTGGTCCGACATGAGGTATCAATTGAAGAAATTGATCGTGGAGAATAAGTATGATTGCATTTATTAGCGGCACAATTCACGCGGTTGAAGATTCGAGTCTTATTGTTGTGACCGGTGGTGTTGGGTATCGGTTGTTTTGCACTGGTCGGTTACTGAGTAGTGTCCATATTGGAGAAGATATTGCATTACATGTCTATCATCACATCCGAGACGATGCGCAAGAATTATTTGGTGTTTTGGACGCGGCTGATTATCGGTTTTTGATGTTAGTACTAAAAGTGTCGGGTGTTGGTCCAAAAATGGCACTAGGAATGTTATCGGCATTTTCGACTGAGCAGCTGATGCGTGCAATTGTGTCACAAGATGTTGCACTGCTCACCAGCATTTCTGGAATTGGAAAGAAAACTGCAGAACGAATTGTGTTGGAATTAAAAGATGCGTCAGCGGAATTAATTGGTACCGGCGCTGATGTGACTGGTAGTGAAGTTGGGAATGGAGGATTTGGATCTGGAGATAGTGGTAGTGTTGCGAGTGCACTCAGTGGCTTGGGTTATCGGGTTGATGAAATTGCTGCCGCGCTTGCACACGTAGACACAACATTGTCGAGTGAAGAGCAGTTGAAAGCAGCATTGTATTATTTGTCACAACGATGATGACGCACGCTTTGCGAGTAGAATTTGGATGTGATGAATCCGCATGGTCTCAAGTTGTTGGGAGTAGTTTTGAAACCTGGAATTGGAAAGTGATTCAAGAGGCGGCTGGTCGTCGCGTTGAAACAGTTCGAGTGCTTGATGCGGCTGGTTCCTGTCTTGCGCAAACCCTATTGGTGTTTTTGCCGGCTCCATTACAGATGTCAATTCTATTATCACCGCGCGGTCCAGTATTTGCCGCGGAGATTCGTGACGATGCAGCAGTGTGTAGGGCCGTGCTAGGGTTATTGGCTTTTGAAATGAGACAAAAATATCCAACTGCGTTGTGTTGGCGGTTTGAGCCAAGTCTTTATTGGCCAGACTTTCCAGGAAAACGAGTGCATGATGTTCAGCCAGCCTGGACGCGCGTACTTGAACTTGTTGGTGCGACTGAAGACCTCTTACTTGCCGCAATGAAGCAAAAAACGCGGTACAATATTCGACTTGCTGAAAAAAAAGGTGTGGTGGTCGAGCAGTTATTTCGTGATGCCTGTACTGTCGAGCAATGGAATGTTGCTGTGGAACAGTGGATTGCGTTGCAAGATATCACAGCTCAGCGACACGGCATTCAGCATCATGGTGCGGATTATTATCGAGCTCTCCTCACTGCTGATTGGCAAGGCCGGTTTGTATCACTTATGACGGCGCAATTCGAAAATCAAAGAATCGCAATGATTGTGCTGCTCACAGATCCGCAGAATCAAACAGTCACCTATCTGTTTGGCGCCTCAAGTGACCAGCACACAAATGTGATGGCGCCATATGCCTTGCAATGGAAAGCGATTCAATATGCGCTGGCTCAAGGTGTTCAGACATATGATTTTTATGGGATTGCACCGGACGCTCAAGAAAGTGGCCACCCACTCTCACCAGTAACGCGTTTTAAAAATGGGTTTGGCGGTACGGTTGTGCAGTATCCCGGTACATTTGAATTTCCGATTCGTCGTTTTTGGTATAGGATATACCGACTAGTAAAATATGTTCGATAGTCTATGAAAAAGATCGTTACCATCGGTGGAGGCTCGGGCCAGCCAGAGTTATTGCGGGCTTTAAAAAAATATCCATATCGACTTTCAGCGCTTGTTTCAATGATGGACAACGGCGGTTCTTCTGGTGTGTTACGCGAAGAAGTTGGAGTCCTTCCACCAGGAGATTTGCGCCGTAGCATTGTTGCCCTTGCAGACGCGAGCGTTGAATCAGATTGGCATTCTCTGTGGGAAGAGCGTGATGCGCAGGGTCATGCCTTTGGAAATGTAGCGCTCGTCGAAAAAACTCAAGAATTGGGTGATATGCAACTGGCTGCTGATTGGTTTTTGCAGCAGATGGATTCTGAGCATGAAGCGATTTGTTCAACGCTTGAACCAACTGACCTCGCAGCGGATTTTTCTGATGGTACGCATGTTATTGGTGAACATGAAATTACCGTCCCCACCGCATCTACTCGCCAGATTGATGCGCAGATTGAACGCATCGAACTCGTGCCAGTAGTTGAAGCGGCACCGCGCGCGTTTCAGGCAATCAAGTCAGCGGATGTAATTGTCTTATCAATGGGTGATGTGTTCACCAGTGTTATTCCAGTATTGTTGCTTGAGGGAATCACAGACACAATTGCCGAGCGACAACAGATCGCCAAGATTCCAGTGATTGTGGTGTGCAACCGCACGACTAAGCTTGGTGAGACGCATGGTTTTTCAATGAAACAGCTGGTGGATACCTTTGCATTTTATTTGGACCCAGGAACAGTGACGCATGCAATTGTTGATTCGTATGCTGTGCCAGTTCCAGGTTCCACTGAACGATTTTCAGAGGCTGCAATTGATCCAGCGATTGCTGTGACTCGTATTGACTTGAGTGATGAGCAGAACCTCGCTGTTGTGAGTGGCGCCAAAGCCGCGAAGGCCATTCATGATATACTCGGTACACTATGAATAGATACATTCTTGATTTTGATTATACGTTGTTTGATACCAATGCGATGCGTGTTGTATTTCAAGCTGAACTGCAAAAACACTGTGGGGTGACAATAGAACAATATCAAGATGCAGAAAAAACAATCACCGCAGATGGTGCGTTGTATTCACTCGACGCGCATATCATTGCTTTGTTTCCAGAAAATGACGAACGTGAAAAAGGTCGAGCAGTCGCTGAAAGTATGATCACAAGAATGGGTGAGTGGATTTATCCAGATGTTGTGCCAACATTGAAGGTGCTGAAAAAGCAACAGCATCACATTACGCTTTTGTCATTTGGCAGTCGTGACTGGCAGTCGCTCAAAATTTCTCACTCAGGAATAACGGAATTTTTTGACAGTATAGAAATTGTTGAAGGGCCTAAAACTGAGCCTGTCCATTTATTTGAGCAAAAATCTGATGAAAAGATTATCTTCGTCAATGATCGTGCAAGAGAGATCGATGAGTTACATGGTGTTTTTCCGCATGTAGAATATGTCTGGATTGCGCGTGAACATACACCCTATAGCCAAACACCGCCCACAGCTCCATGCCAACAGATCTCGAGTTTTTCTGAGATTATTGGTAGACTCTAAGGGTTATTAGTAATCTCAATTTTATGTCTACAGCAGACCTTCAAACCCATCGTACACGCCGACTCGATTCTATTGATGCATCACTGACCATTGAATATGGCAGTGGCGTTTCTGAGCGGGTTTTAGAAGAATTAGAAGATGCCGTGAATGAAGACGCGGGCTGGTTTCGTGGGCTTTCTGAACGAAATGCAACTCGTTGGAAATCACCATCAACAAATAAAACATATCACCTCAAGCGTCGCGGGAATTACGGATTGATCGTAGAATAGCCTCATGCGGATTTATTCAGTTTCAGAATATCGCGAAGAACTCAATGAGTTGATGTCGCAAGTGACCGTCGTGATTGAAGGTGAAATCACATCATTGAATATTTCGCAAAATCGTTTTGTGTGGTTTTCGTTGTCTGATGATAAATGTTTGATCGATTGTTTCATGATGACCTTTGCGCTCAAAGTGCCACTGGAAGCTGGAATGCGTATTCGGGTGACTGGTTCGCCGACGATGTTCAAAAAAGGGAAAGTTGTGTTTCAACCGCGAAAGGTTGAATTAGTTGGTGATGGCGCGCTGCAACAAGCCTTTGAATTATTGAAAGCGCAGCTCGAAAAAGAAGGGTTATTTGATGAGAGTCGTAAACGAGCATTGCCAAAATTTCCGATGCATATTGGGCTTTTAACAAGCCGTGATGCTGCGGCGTACACTGATGTATTAAAAATCCTCAAAAACCGTTGGCCAGTTTTGCAAGTGACATTAGTTCATGTGCAAGTGCAAGGAGACAGTGCTGTGAGTAGTATTGTTACAGGGCTTGAAGCGCTGTATAAACATGCCGCGACAACTCCGCTCGATTGCATTATTGTGACGCGCGGTGGAGGTTCAGCAGAAGACTTGCAAGCGTTTAATACTGAAGCTGTCGTGCGCGCGTTGTTTCAATCGCCAGTGCCAACGATCACCGCAGTTGGGCATGAGCGTGATACGACGCTGGTTGATTTTGTCGCTGATGTGCGCGCTGCTACGCCAAGTAATGCGGCCGAGCTACTTACACCACATTTTAAAGATATTCAAACAAGCCTCGACCAATGGCTGCAACGGGCCGTTCAACATACGCAAGGTCAAATTACAAAAGAACAAGCCCGGATTGAAGCGGCGATTAGACGTTTGATTGATCAGGTTCGCGCGCCGCTCATACGCATGGAAGCCAATGCACTGCGCTTACAACACGCTACTGAACGTGTACAACAGCAAATCGTTCAGGCAACAACCAAGTTGAACGGTATTGAAAAACTGATGACAGAATTGCATCCAGAGCAATTGTTAAAACGTGGCTACACGATTACGCGTGATACCACGGGGGCTGTTGTGCGTTCAGCAAAACAAGCCCAAAAAGCAACAGAACTGGCCATTGAGTTTGCTGATGGTACAGTACGCACGCAGCCAAAATAACCCATTGACCATTTAACTCAAAGTCTATAGCATACGCCTATGCCAAAAAAATCCGCTACAAAAAAAGAAGATAGCCTGCACATCGGTCAAGAAATTGAAGCGCTCGAACAGCTGTTGACTGCTATTGAAGATAATGACGGTGACATTGACGCTTCTATTGAAACATTGACTACAGCGATGGAAAAAGCGAAGGTGATTCGAACCTATCTTAAAAAGGCTGAGCTGCAAGTAGCTGAATTAATAGATGGGTACCAAGAAAAATAGATTGTCTGTATGGAAAAATCGGTATTTGTTGATTTGCGACAACTCTCGACAGAACAAGCGAACGATTTTTTGAATTCTTACATTGGTTGGAATCAAACAATTGCAGCGGCGGCCTATGAAAAAGGATATGGTGTAGAAATTTATGCACCAAATCACATTGTGCGAATTCAACATCCAGATTCTCGCCAAAAGGTGTATCTCTATAGCATGCACACACCACTGAATGTAGAAAGCAGTGCTGCGCTGGCAAACAA
>JBIIKE010000033.1:0-7774 GCA_044233365.1 Bdellovibrionales bacterium
ATTGAAGAAATGCTCAAGCCCTTTACGGAACAGGAAGGCTTGGGCAGTGTGCAAGGAAAAATCCTGCGAATGAATGATGATTGCATCATTGATTGCACCGGCGTCCTGATTCATCGGGACATGAGCGGCTTTAATCGTGGACAGAATGAACTCGACGATGGCGCTGTAGCTTTTGATGATCCGCAAGAAATTATGGGGCCATCTGCCAGCGCGGCAGTCTATTCTCGAACGGCACTCGAAACAATTCGCTTCTCTGAAAAACTGACGACTCAGCAATCCTGGAAAATGTTCGGCGGAAAAACTGTCAGCGCAACGCACGAATATTTCGACGCTCAATATTTTGCCTATTATGAAGATGTCGATTTGCTGTGGCGACTGCGGCTTGCTGGTTTTACAAGTTGGTTCACACCAACGGCGATTGCGTATCATGCCCACTCCGCAACTGGCGTTGTGGCATCTCCATTTAAAGCATTTCACATTCACCGTAATCATTATTACAATATTATCAAAGACACGCCGCTGCCGTTTGTATTGTGGACAATACTATTAATTCCGATTCGGTATATCTTGTTAGTTGTTTCAGTCATGAAAGGCAAAGGCGCTGCCTCTCGCCTATCAGCAAATACAAAATCTGGAACCGATGCGGCAGTTGCACATTCGACGACAGAAAAAAAATCAAAATCCGGTGGCGCAAAACAAATGGTCTCAATTGTGTTCCGAGCGTGGAAAGATGTCCTCATCAACCTGCCAATACTCCTTGCAAAACGTCGTCACATTCAACGCTCACGAAAAGTCTCACTCGCCAAAATCAACAGCTGGTTCCGTGACTACGCCGTTTCCTGGAAACAAACGATGTTTGAATAGTTGTCTATTATTTATTATGGCTTCGTTGAAACCACATCGCGGTCTCTAACACACCTTCTGCAAATGGCACGCGCGGTTCCCAACCAACTGCAGCTTTTAATTTTTCAGACGAAATACAGCTATAGCGCTGCTCATCGCCTTTGGCTGGTCCGTGGTCAGGCACAACATCGGAAGCTCCCAAGGCTTTCGCAACGGTCTCAAACACCGCCTGCACTGTCGTCTCAGTCGCTGAACCAACATGAAACACACCACTGACATGCGAACTCGCTACAGCCTCAATCGCCGCTACAACATCTGACACATAGACAAAGTCACGCGTTTGCAGGCCATCGCCATTCACCACCGGCGTCCGCCCCTCTAATAACGCTTCAATAAAAATCGCGACCACACCAGCTTCAGTTTTCGGGTTTTGCCGCGGCCCGTAGACGTTACTCAATCGCAGCGTCACAATCGAAAACGGCAAATCATCAATCAATAAAGCCTCGGCCTCTAATTTATGCTGTACATAAGGGTTCTGGATCACAGGCTCAGCTGTCTCCACCGTCGGCCTCTCAGCAGCATCACCATAGAGCACTCCTGCTGTCGACACATTCACAAAGCGTTTCACAGATGCACAAGCAGTTGCCGCCTGAATCAACGACCGCATCCCACCAACATTCACCGCTTCATCAAAATCCGGATCGGCAATTGACTGCGGAATACTCGCCTGTGCAGCACAATGAATCACCAACTCTGGTTGCACTTGTTCAAACACGGCACGGACAGCCACTTCGTCTGTCACGTCAACCTGATGCAACTTCGCTTTCAAGTTCACATTCGCTTGCTGCCCCGTCGCCAAATTATCAATCACATGCACCGTCGCACCAGAAGCACAATAGGCATCAACCACATGTGATCCAATAAATCCCGCTCCGCCTGTAATAAGTATTTTCATAGAACGATCATATCAGGAATCGCCTGATTTACAAAATTCGATTTTTTTGGTATGATCAAAGCTGATTTTTACCCTTTTTACCTATGGCACAACAACGCCACGAAAGCTATTCACAGCTTATCTGGACCCTTGCAAAAACTGATTTTACCCTTCGATATCATGGTTCAGTTCTTGGCTATGCTTGGGCCATCTTAAAGCCATTACTGATGTTTTCTGTAATGTATTTTGTGTTTTCTTCTGTGTTTAACCCTCGCAATACCGGCACAGATTATTATGCCATTCAGCTGCTTATTGGAATTATGTTATTTACCTTTTTTTCCGAAGGAACCAATGCTGGAATGACATCCTTAATTGCAAAATCACAACTTGTCACAAAAATTTACGTCCCCCGCTGGACAATTATTATTGCTTCAACACTCAATGCAGCAATGATTTTTAGCATGAACCTGACTGTCATCGTTGCTTTTTGCATCTTTTTTCAATTTCTTCCGAGCTTTATTAGTATACTATTTTTTCTCTTTGCCGCACTCTGCACCTATATTCTTATTGTAGCTTTTTCATTAGTGGCGGCTCCCTTGTTAGTTAAATTTCGTGATATCCAAATGATTTGGGAAGTACTCACTTCTATTTTATTTTACGCTTCTCCAATTATCTATCCACTCACAATGCTTCCGGAAAACGTCCGACAAATCCTTCTTCTTAATCCAATTGCTTTTATTATCCATTTTACAAAAGAAGCCTTGATCGAAAATCGATTTCTTGAGCCGCTGCAAGCACTTGCATTTCTTTTTTGTCTTGGACTTTTTTTTCTGTTTGGTGTGACCGCATACAAAAGACTCAACACAACACTTGCTGAAGACATGTAACATATGAAAGACACCTCCTCAAGTCAACAAAAAGCCAACGTTGCAATTGCTGTTCGCAATCTTTCTAAAACATTTTTTATTCCACACGAAAAGATTTCAACATTGCGCAGTGCCTTTATTCGCGGCTTTCGAAAACAGTCCTATGAAAAATTTCACGCACTTGACGACGTTTCTTTCACTGTTAAAAAAGGAGAATTTTTTGGCATTCTTGGAAGAAACGGATCAGGAAAATCAACGCTCTTAAAAATTCTTGCTGGTATTTATACATCAAATACTGGAGAAATTGACATTAATGGTCGAATCTCTCCATTTTTAGAACTCGGGATTGGGTTTAATCCTGAGCTCTCTGGTCGCGACAATGTGTACTTGAATGGAACTGTTCTTGGGCTCACAAAAAAACAAATTGATGAAAAATTTAACAGTATTGTAGGATTTTCTGAGCTTGAGCGATTCATTGATCAAAAAATCAAAAACTATAGCTCTGGCATGCAAGTTCGCCTTGCTTTCTCAGTTGCAATTCACGCGAATAGAGACATCTTGCTTATGGATGAAGTGCTTGCAGTTGGTGATACAAATTTTCAACAAAAATGTATTGAGGAATTTAATCGCTACCGTGAACTTGGAAAAACAGTCATTCTTGTAACTCATGATATGTCAACAGTAGAACGATACTGTGACCGAGCATTATTACTTCGCAATGGCACAGTACAATTTATCGGTGACCCAGAAGAGGCTGTTGGACTGTACATGAAACAAAACATGGCAGATGAAGAAACACGCATGCAACAAGAGGATGTTGCGACATATGCAAAAGAATATCAAACAGGCATCAATATAACGAGCGTTGAATTTCTTGACAGCGATGGAGATCCAAAAAAAGTCTTTCCGACTGGCGCTGACATTACTGCCCGAATTCACTATGCGACAAAAAAACGAATTGAAAAGCCTGTCTTTGGAATTGCGCTTCACACTCAAGATGGAATTCATTTGACAGGGCCAAATACAAAAACATCAAAAATTGAAATTCCATTTATTGAAGGTGAAGGCTTTGTTGATTTTACTATAGAAAAAAATCCATTGCTCGCTGGAAAATATGATTTAACTGTTGCACTGTTTGATTGGGACTGTGTCATTCCATTTGACTATCATGACCGAGCTCATACATTTAAAATAATCTCAATGGACCCGAATCAGCATGGTGTTGTAAAAATTGATCATCACTGGACAACACATTTATGAAAAAAACACTTGAACAACAATTTGATTTTGATCAATATGGACGATACGCTTCTGTTCGGCGTATTGTCGAAATGAATCGAAAAAATAACCAATCATTTCGCATTCTTGATGTTGGAGGCAGAGGCAATCATCTTCAACAATTTTTACCAAATGATGAGGTTTTTTACCTTGACCCTCTCGTCGATCAAAATGAAGATGCAAATTATATTCCAGGAGATGGCTGTGAGATGCCACTTGAAGACAATAGCTTTGATTTCGTTGTTTCATTAGACACATTTGAGCACATACCGAAGGATCAGCGCGATAATTTTGTACGCGAGCACATACGAGTCGCTCGTCTCATGGCAATCATCATTGCTCCATTTACTAGCCCAGGTGTCGCGCAAGCAGAAAAACAAGCAAACATTTTTTTTGAATCGCTCACTGGCGAAGAACATCCATGGCTCACTGAGCATATTGCCTATGGTCTGCCGGAGCTGGATCAAGTGACAAACATTGCAAAGACAGCAGAGGTTCCGATGTATGTCTCGGGGAATAACTCCTTGTCTGTCTGGTCGCTCATCGCACCACTGAATTTTTTTATTACCACTGTCGGTGAAAAAATTCGACCAGCATTGGAAGAATGGAACCAATGGTACAATACTACTATTTTTCCAATTGACAGTGACCCAAATTCATATCGAAAAATTATTATCTTACAAAAATCGCTGCAAGCAAACGTTCCAGAAAACTCACCTACACCGTTAAAAAACGAGCATGCTATTGCAATTACAGAGCACTATTTACAACTTGTCACAGCCTTTTATGCAATTACAAAAAATGAACACGCTGCTGTAGTGAATAGTGCTCAAGAAGTTGGAGCAGAATATACAAAGACACTCAACTTGTATAAAGACGCAATAACGAAACTTCAGTCAGTCACACATGAATTCGAAACGTTTCGCACAAAACATGAAATAGCAATTTCAGAATACGACAGTACTCTTACGTACCTTCACTCAACCATCGCACATGTTGAAAAATTAGAGCGCGAGAAACAAATCATGGAAGCCTCTATTTTTTGGAAACTCCGTACAGTGAGCCTCATACTTGTCTCTCCAAAAAAAATGAAGCGGATTGGAAAAAAAGCTCTCAGCCTTGCAAAAAAAGCGCGTCATATTCAAAAACAACGCGGCATTGGAACACTGTTAAAACTTGCGAAAATGGCACTGACTGGGGGGATGAGCGCTGTACGACCAAGTGGCATTCATGCTTCAGAATACACACAATGGATTCAAGAAAATGAACAGTATGATCTCAAAGCAGTTGCTGCGGAAATCGAAGCACTGACATTGAAACCGACCATCAGCATTGTCACGCCGGTGTATAATGTTGACCCAAAATGGCTTAACGCTTGCATTCAATCAGTTGTTGATCAATCATATCCCTACTGGCAATTATGCCTGCACGATGACGCTTCAACAAATCCTGAAACAATCAAAGCCCTTCAAAAATGGGAAGGCGTTGACGATCGAATTGTTATTTCTTATGGTAATGAAAATCAACATATTTGTGGCGCAAGTAATAGTGCGCTAGAGCACGCAACCGGCGACTTTGTGTCTCTCCTCGATTGTGATGATGCACTTGCACCATTTGCGCTCTATGAATTTGCAAAAGCAATTAATGCGCATCCGGAGAGTGATTTCTTTTATTCCGATGAAGACAAAATAGACACGAGCAATAAGCGTCTCAATCCATTTTTTCGACCAGACTGGTCGCCTCACCTATTACGCAGTGTGAACTACATTACCCACATGGTTGCTATTCGTAAAACAGCGGGTGACGCTATTCACTGGTTTCGAAATGGATATGAAGGCGCTCAAGATTTTGATCTCTTTTTACGCTTAAGCAACTACACAGAGCAGCCTATTATTCATATTCCAAAAATTCTCTACCACTGGAGAATGCTTGAAAGTTCAACTGCTGCAGACACCTCTGTAAAAACATATGCTCATGATAATGGCGAGAAAGCATTGCAAGAGCATCTTGACGCACTCGGTGTTCAATACGAATCAATATCAGCAGGCATTGGCATGACCAACTACCGCATTCGGTATACAATACCAAAAGATACACTCGTTTCTATCATCATCCCTTTTAAGGACAAGCCGGAGCTATTACGAGACTGTGTAGAATCACTCCTACAAAAAACTACCTATCAAAACTTTGAGCTACTTCTTGTAGACAATAATAGTGTTGAATCAAGCACACAACAGTTGCTTGCCAAGTTACAAAAAACAGATTCTCGTATTCGGGTGCTTGAATATAAAAAACCGTTTAACTACAGCGCACTCAATAACTGGGCAGCAAAACACGCTACTGGCTCTGTGCTTTGTCTCTTAAATAATGATACAAAAATTATCAGTCCAGAATGGTTGGAAGAAATGATCGGCCTTGCTATTCAACCAGAGGTTGGCAGTGTTGGAGCAAAACTTCTCTTTGAAGACGGGACTATTCAACACGCTGGCGTTGTCTTAGGAATGACAGGGCTTGCGGGTCATGTCTTTTCCGGTGAACAACCAGAATCTACCTATTACCGCATGGCTGACTTTACTGCCAACTACCTTGCAGTCACTGCTGCCTGCCTTGTTATTGAAACGAAAAAATACTGGGAAGTGGGCGGACTGAATGAAGAGTTTACTGTCTGTGGAAACGATGTCAATTTAGGCCTTGAGCTCTACGAGCGTGGGTATTACAACGTCTATTGTCCGAATGCTGTACTCTATCATTATGAATCAAAAACACGTGACAAAACTCCTCCTGCAGGAGACTTTGAGATTTCAAAAAAACGCTATGCGCCGTATCTCAATTTTCGAGATCCATTTTACAATTCCAACCTATCACTGCGTAATGAACAGGTTCATCTACGCAGTGCTGATGAAAAACCACTGATTGATAGTGAGTAATATATGCATACAAAAATACAAGAAACACTTCAGATGCTCAAAACATCTGGGACAAAAGCCACTGTTCATAAAATTATCAGCAAAACTCTTGGAACGCAGATTGCAAAATCAACCGCCACTTCTGAGGTTGCTGAAAAAATTGGCATGATTGAAGCGCTTGATATTTCAACAAAAGACTGGGAAGCGCATTGGAACATTATCAATAATCATTACACAGGACCAATTAAAACAATAAACTGGCTCATTCCCCGTTTTGAACATGTATACTACGGTGGTGTGTATACTCTTTTTCGTTTTGCGGAATATTTTCAAAAACATGGCATTGAGAATCGCATTATTCTCTATGACTATCCCGCAGCTCCTATTGAACAAATTCGCACAATGATCGCAGAGTCATTTCCAGAACTGGCAAACGCAACTATCCTTCCTCAAACACCAAATCTTTCAGACATACCTGATTCAGATGCGACGATTGCAACATTTTGGACATCTGCATTTATTTCTGCACGAATAAACAATACCAAAAAGAAGCTCTACTTTATCCAAGATTTTGAGCCTGGATTTTACGCAGCAAATTCATATTATGCACTTGCTGAAAGTACCTATCGCATGGGATTTCATGGAATTGTTAATACACCAGGACTCTCCCAGTGGCTGGAATCACACTATCAAATGAAAACTGTGTCGTTTACACCGGCAATCAACCATGAACTCTACTCTATCTCTAGTGAACAACTAGAAAAAAAATTACAAAAAACTGAACCGATTCAACTTGTTGTCTATGCAAGACCTCACCATGAGCGTAATGCATTTGAACTTGCCTTGTCGGTCTGTAAAAAATTAAAAAACCGTTTTGGAGCTGCTATTACAATAATCGCAGCTGGGGATGAGTGGGAACCTGCGGAATATGGCGTTGAAGGAATTAT
>JBIIKE010000034.1:0-7712 GCA_044233365.1 Bdellovibrionales bacterium
GAAAAATTGTATATATTGTTCGAGATTTTTGGTCTTTCAATTATATTGTGAGACTAAAAAATCGTGAATCAAAAAACCAAAAATCCTGAGCCTGGGATAAAAGGCACATTTGAGGTGTTCCATGCGTCCGATTTCCCCTGAGAAGATGGCGGAGTACGGAATTCTGCATATCGGCGGGGTTGTTCCCGCAGTTCGAAACTATTCGCCGGAAACGAGCACGTTGCTCACGCCGGGAAAGTTCTTTGTCGACGAGTGGGTTCAGGCCCGCGTCGATGCAAAGCTCAAGCGTGGACCCATTGTACACGTGTTCGACGTCAGCGAGAGTGGTGAGGTCCTCGCCGACATCACGGGCGGGTGGCTCGATTACGGTTACTTTTCCGTGCTCGGCACCGAGGAAGGCTTCCAGGCTTGCTGGACGGCGTATCAAGCGGCGCACGAAACCGGCTTCAGCGAAGCTGAGTTCCGGCGTCTGTTCAAGGCGCGGCCGCTCGCCAACGCCACGTTGGTGATCACCGCTGATGGCAAGATGCTGTGTGTCCGCCGGGCGGCGAAGATGCATTTGCATCCCGGTTGCCTTCATTGTTCTGGAGGCAAGGTTGCGCCGGTCAAGGTCGGCGAGACCATCGATCTGGAAGCTGATGCGCTGGAGCGCATCAAGATCGAGACCGGCATTCCGCGCGAGACGCTCGAGCAGCCGACCTGCCTCGGTGTCTGCGGAAACAGCCCATACGACGAGGTGATCGCACTGTTCACAGTGCTCACCAAACTCACCGCGGCACAGGTCGTGGAGGTCTACAAGAGGGCACAAGACCCGGACGGTGGCGTCGAGTGGTACGCCTTCGATCTGCCGAGCATCCGCAAGCTGCTGCGGCGGCAAAAGATTACGCCGAGCTTCCGCGCGCTGCTTTTCCTGCTGCGGCGGCAGATCACCGCAGAAAATCGAAAGAAAAAATAAAACACACGACAGCTGACTGCTCGTCACGCCGCACACACCGTGCCGTGATGAGCGTCATCAAAAAACAACCGGGAAGTATTGCTGCTACTTCCCACCGTTTCCTGAGTTTCATTCAATGGAATGAAGTTGAGATAGCGGTTTCACCATAGTAAAACTGTATTACAGCTAGATTTTTCCGAATATTCGTGATTTACTACTATTATATATAGTAGAAGATATGAAATCATTGAATACACAATTAACTGATATTTTTCAAACCGCATTTGAGACGGCTGGTTTTGAGCGAGTAGCTGGTGTTGTGACGGTTTCAGATCGACCGGATCTCGCAGATTTTCAATGCAACGGCGCGCTCAAAGTTGCAAAACAGGCTTCTAAAAATCCACGCGAGGTTGCGCAACAAATTGCAGACGCTATAACCACACTCAATAATCCGTTGATTGAATCAATGACAGTCGAAGGGCCAGGCTTTTTAAATATCCGAGTGCAGAGCGCAGCCCTTGCGCAGCAGGTGAATGAACAAATAATTGATTCACACTTCGGTGTTGCAACTGCAGCTGAGCCACTCAACATGACGATTGATTACGGCGGGATGAATGCAGCCAAGCCAATGCATGTTGGGCATTTGCGATCACTTGTTATTGGTGACAGCTTGAAACGCATTTTCCGATTTCTTGGTCACACGGTTGTCGGCGATGTGCATCTTGGAGATTGGGGAACGCAGATGGGAATGATTATTACGCAGCTTGAGCGTGAGCAACCACAGCTTCCGTATTTCAACAAAAACTTTACTGACGAATATCCAGCTGAGTCACCAGTCACAATGGCAGATTTAGATCGGATTTATCCGGAAGCGAGCACCCTCTGCAAAGAAGATTCTGAAGAAGGGAAAGCTGCGATGGCGAAAGCTTTGCAAGCGACGCAGGAATTGCAAAATGGCCGTCGTGGGTATGTAGCATTGTGGCAACACATCGCGCGTGTGTCACTTGAAGAATTGCAACGTGATGTTGCGCTCCTCGGCATTGAATTTGAATTATGGAATGGGGAATCTGCCTATCACGAATGGGCAGGGCAGATGATTGAACGCTTGCAAGCGGCTGGATTTGCGACTGAGTCTCGTAATGCACTCATTATTGATGAGTTGCAAACACCGGATGATAAAAAAGACATTCCACCGCTGCTCTTAACAAAATCAGATGGTGCATATTTGTATGGCACAACGGATTTGGCGTGTATTGACCAGCGCGTGCAAGAGCTGAAACAGGAGTTCCTCTTATATATAGTAGACGAACGTCAAAGTTTACATTTTGAACAGGTGTTTCGAGCCGCGCACAAAACGGGGATTGCACCGGAAAATGTCACGCTCACACATGCCGGTTTTGGAACGGTCAATGGAAAAGACGGGAAGCCGTTTAAAACCCGGTCTGGAAAAGCAATGAAATTGAACGTGCTTATTGATGAGGTGATTGCTGCAACTCAAAAACAAATGGAGCAGGTGAATGTTGGGCGAGATTTTTCAGATGCCGAACGTGAGCAGGTTGCGCAGACAGTTGCTGTTTCATCACTGAAATTTGCTGATTTGATGAATGATCGATTAGCGTCGTATATTTTTGATATTGATGCATTTACGCAATTTGAAGGCAAGACTGGCGCGTATATATTATATGCCGCAGTACGCATGCAATCGATTTTGAAAAAAGCGGAAGAGCAGGGAATCGTCATCGCCGAGCAGGTGATTGATGCGTCGCGCTATTCAAATGCCACTGGCCAAAAAGCGATTCGTGAATTGCAATTATTGATCACGCAGTTTCCAGAAATTATTGAACGGACAGCGCGTGATTTCACGCCGCATGTGTTGGCAAATTATGCCTATGATCTCGCTAACCAATTTCATGCATTTTATACGCATTGTCCGATTTTGAAACAAACTGACCCTACACTGCAGTTAGGATTGCTGTCGCAAGTGCGAGCGACCCACGAACAACTTATATGTTCATTGAATTTGCTTGGGATGGGTGCCCCAGAAAAAATGTAACTCTATTTATTATGGAAGCTCGACGCCGAAAAAGACGACAAAGAAAATTAACGATTGAAACTCGTCCAATTCAAGATGAGCAGAGACAGTATATTAAAAATCAAGGAGCAAATCATCTTCTTGATGAAGGCTATTGGCCAACAAGAGAAGAACGTAAAAACTACAAAGAAGCTCAGGCTCGAGGCGAAACACGTGTCCCGCTAGCCCCTGCAGATACGCGTGATCGGATTGATTGGGACGTTGAAGACCATCCGCATGATCCAATGAACGGTCGGCAGGCAATGCGAATAACCTATCATGAACGTGGCCGAGGAGAAGGCGTGCCGGTTCATTATCAACGCGAGTGGTTGGCATTGAATCCAAACGCTGTGACACATGACTTATTGCATGTTGCTGTGACGAATGTATTGCAGCGACGTGGTTTTGTTTATGATTCTGGATACACACAGCTGATTGACCGAGAAAAAGATCAATATGGACAATATGATACGATTGAAACATACAATACTAGACGTTGGCCGAAAGGAACCCGGATTGAAGAAGTTATTTTAAATGCTCTTGAGGCCGCTGGTATTTATGAAGGCAAGGTTCGTGAAAATGTGTGGGACTCATTAGCGTCTGCTGAAGAGCGAGAGGGTATTCAAATTCCAGAGGAATATAAAACCGTAGAGGTTCTTAATGCAATTATTGAAGAGGTTGAGCGCTTATCGACCGAGCATTTTGATGAAAATACCACCGAACATTTACTGCCGTAATGTATGCGACGAGGATTTAGAGAGCCACAACTGCAAGCGCCACAACGCCCAATGATCGAGCTGCTCCAAGAAACTGGTGTTGGTGTGTTTGCTGGTGAGCTGAAAAAACCAATGCGCGAAACAATTCGTGAGCTTGAACTCGTGGGTGGTGTGAAAGGAGCTGCGGCAACAGCTGCCAAGCGCTATGAAACGCAGTTCAATGTTCCGGAAGATGATAATCAAGACCGAATTATTATCGGGCGTGATCTGGTTGCGGTTGTTGATGGTTTTGGTGGTGGAGAGAATGGGCGGGATGCGGCTCAGGTGCTCGCAGAAGAGTTGCTTCGTGTATCATCTGGCGTTTCATTAGAGCGTGCCACTCAAGGTGCAATTGCGCAATATAATACAAGTCCTGAAAAATTTAAAGAAAACGATGGAGCCTGTTTTGCGACCTGTCGCGTGCTCGAAAAAACATCGACAGGTCAGTGGGTTGAATTATCTCATCTCGGAGATTGTCGAGTGATTGTGCTTGACGAGACTGGGAATGTGATTGAAGAATCAGAAGACGATAGTTTTGTGAATCAGCGGTTAAAAACCGGTGAACTCACTGAAAGTGCAGCATTAGTGTCTCATGATCGTAATAGAGTGAGTAAGTATGTTGCTGAGGCCTATCATGGCGTGAAAATTACACCGCGAATGTGTTTTGTTCCCAACGGCGGTCGAGTGATTCTTGTCACTGATGGTGTGATGGATAATTTTTCAACTGTGGAGCTGGCGCGTGAAGTCCACGGCAAAACCGCACGTGAGGCAATTGCACACATTGACCAACTCATTGATCAGCGAGTCGCGTGGCTTGAGGACTATCTGGCTGACAAGTCTGGAGAAAAAACTCATCTCATTGACCAGCTTATTGAAGAGCAGTGGGAACCAGCAGATCCAGATAGACAAAAACCAGAAAATTGTTTTCCTGATGGATTTCAAGCCCTCCCACAACGCGACGATCGGGGAATGATTATTTTGGATTTGTAAATTCGTAGAGTTTGCTCACTTTCAGAACACGCAGAATCTTGCGCTTGCTATCACGCAACTCAATCGTCGATCCTTTGATCTTGGTTTTTTTTATGTCCACTGAGACATTTGAAATTTCTTTACGCGCTTTGACAGATAATGTCGTTTTTTTCGTAATCCGTATGAGTGTCACAGAGGCTCGTTTTTTTGTGTCAGATGAAGTTACGAGCAACTCGAGGTTTCCGTCAGATCGAATATCTTGCACAATCAAACTGTGTTTTTTGAATTTCGTTTTGCTTTTGATTCCCGTTTTGGTGTCGAGTACTGCGCCAGAAAACAGATTGACCGTTCGAATTTGTTTTCCGTTTTCAGACACGGCGACAATCCGGCCTGTACCTTTAATGATTTTGTAGAGTGTTTTTTTTGATGTTGACGTGGTGAAGACTCTATAATCATAGATGCTTCCATCTTTGAAAGTTACACGGATTTTTCCGTTGGTGCGTGCGCTCACTGATTGAATGGCGTTGCGATAATCATCACTTGATGTGACTGAGAGGTTTTTATAGCCAGGATGCGCACCATTGCCTGAAACTGTATTGACTTCATCGGTTGTTCCGTCACCGTCATTATCAACCTTGTCTCCGGAAATTTCTACACCATTATTCACGACCGTGTCATTGGTATCATTTGAATTTGTCACATATCCATTTGGAGCGGTGAGAGAGCATTCAGTAAGGCTGGTGTCGCTCCCTAAACCATCCCCATCTGCATCGCTATAATAGGTTTGATTTCTTGAGATTGCTGCATCAGCATCATTGCAATCGTTGTTTCCAGTGACTGATGTTCTATACCCCGAAGATGGAGTCATAGAACAAATCGTTTCAGTTGTTGTTCCGCTGCCAATTGTGTCAGCGTCTGCATCAAGATAATATGTCTGATTCGCAGAAACTGTTGCGTCTGAATCATTACAATCATTTGAACCAGCAACACTGACGCGATACCCCGAAGATGGGGTCATCGAACAAATTGTTTCAGTTGCACCGCTACCAATCGCATCGTTGTCTGCGTCTTGATAGTAGGTTTGATTTGCAGAAATGGTAACGTCTGAGTCATTACAATCCGTAGTATTCAATACTGATGTGCGGTAGCCAGTGGGAGCTGAAGGAGAAGACCCTTGGCAGAGGACTTGAGTTGTTCCGTTCCCACTGTTGTCATTATCCTCATCTTGATAAAATGTATAATTGGTATGAATTGCAATATTTGTGTCGTCACAATCAGTTCCATTGAACAGTACACTATCAGCATCTGGCGAATCATAGCCATCATCATCATTGTCAAAGCGTTGAAAAAATGTATAGACCACACCTTTGTTTGGCCCAGTCGTCGGCGCGCCAATAGCAATGTCGGTAAATTGAGGTGAGCCATCACCATTAAAATCGCCAAGTGCAAAACTGCTGCCAAAGTTATTTTGGTGATTTTGCACCAAGCTTTGCAAGAGAATGTCGGCTTTGTCGTTTATTGAGCCGCTCGTTTCTTGGCTGGTTGAACCAAATAAAATGTGTACTTGAGAGCTATATGATCCTGGTGTAAATCCTGGAGAGCCAATGACAAGGTCTTGTTTTCCATCATTGTTTAGATCTTTGCCACCAGCAAGTCCACTGCCCATGAGTTGGTAGCTATCCGTCCCTGTAATAATAGTATGATCCGTTATAGTGCTGTTTGAAAGAGTTGATGCTTGTCCATAGACAATTCTAATAGAACCGGCATTTGTACCAGCCGTATTATCACTAGCTATCCCAATCACAATGTCAGCATATCCGTCGGTGTTCAGATCGGTTGTAATAATACTACTTGGAGATTGGTATCTGCTTGCGCCGCTTATTTCTATATCCGTTGTTCCTGACAGATTAATCACTGAACTGAGGCTACCGCTACCATATAAAATATAGGTTTTACCAGCATCGGCCAGGCCATCAATGTCTATCCCACTTGCGCCTATGATAATATCTTCATAGCTATCGTTATTAATATCACCAACAGCAAGAGCGGTGCCTGTAAATGAAGAGCCTCCGAATAGATCGCCATCTTCAACCCCATTTATTTTGACATCAAATGAATCAAACGAGCCGTCTCCAAATGGAAGCTCCCTGCCGTATTTTATATATACAGCACCGTTTCCATACAATCCACCTGTCGTGCCGTGTGCTGGTGCGGTGACGACAATGTCATTGTAGCCATCATTATTAATGTCACCGCCTGCGATTGGGCTACCACCAACATAGCCGCTGACGCTGACACCACTTTGGCCGGTAAATGTTTGAACACTTGAGTCGTCAAGAAGAATAGAAGAGAGCGGAGAGCTTTGCCCATAAATTAAATGAATCGCTCCGTTTGAAGAATGACCAGTGCTGCCAATAAAAATATCACCAAATGTATCATTATTGATATCAATAATAGAAATCGCTGCGCCTGCGTAATCATTCGCATCCATTCCAGTAAATGTTACCGCACTATTAATGGTATTGTTGTCAAATGGGCTGCTGGCCGTATTTTCAGAGCCATAGATCAAATAGACTTTACCAGTATCTGCTCGGTCAGATGAGCAGCCGAGTGCAATAGTGCAATCATATCCAGAATTTCCAATGAGAATATCGTCAATTCCATCACCATTTACATCGCCGCTCGCCAGGGCCCTGCCAAGATTTTCAGTTGTTGTTGCAGTATTGGCCCATTGAATTGAATTGCCTTCAGTTTCAACATCAATTTGAGTTAATGCAAACGAGGCCTGCGGAAAGAAGCTACAAAAAAATACTAAAAGAAAAAATCCTTTTTTCATGCCACTACTATACCAGATTTTTTACTCAAAGGCAATTGTTATTTTGCGTTTTTCTCTGATGTTTGAGAGAATGATTGAGTATGCGCATTGGAATTGATTGCCGTAATGTTATTGACCACGCCGACGGCCAGTTGAGCGGTGTTGGGA
>JBIIKE010000035.1:0-7427 GCA_044233365.1 Bdellovibrionales bacterium
ACGTTCAACATCAGTGAGGCTCGCGGTTGTGCTCGTCAGTTGTTTTTCCGCAATTGTTTTTCGGCTATCAATTTGTGCAATAGTGATTTTAGCCGTTTGCATCTGTTGTTCTAGTGCCTGTTTTTCCGCAATCAGTTTTTCAACAACTGCTTCTTTTTGTTTGAGTTCAACGCGCAATTCTTCTACAGCTTCACGGTTATCACTATTGAGAGTGTCCATAAAGACAGCAAATCGTTTTGCAATGCGCTTGGCTGTTTGTTGCATTTTTTGAAATTCTGCCATGGTAGAAGTTGCAAGCAGCGCACTTAAAAAGACTTCTTGCTCAGCAAACAAACTATCGAGTTCAGTTTTGACTTCTTCCATAGAAAGAGCGTGCTGGCTGGTCATCAGTTGTTCACGAAGCGCTGTTGTGCTGGCTTCTTCTTCTTTGATGTCTCGGAGCAAGGTTGTTTGTTGTTTTTGTAACCGGTTTTCGAGCGCAAGTGCTTGAGTCATTTCGGCTTGCAAACCACGGAGTGTTTCTTCGGCTTCACGCACACCAGCGCGTAATTCGTCTTCTTTGCGTTCAAGCCACACCAAGCTTAATTGTCCTTGGCGTTCATGTTCTACTTCAATTTTTGCTTTCAAAACTGCTTGGTCTTTTACAATGCGTCCTTTCGCTTCGAGTAATGCATTATATTGTTGTTGGAGCTCACTGTAGCGTTCAGAGCGGGAACTTTCTGCTGCGAGGGCATCAGATTTTTGTTGTAATGTTTCCAGTGTTTTTTCTGCTGCAGCAATGTCTTTGACGAGCACTTGTTCACGACCACGAAGCTCCGTTTGTTCTTCAGATAATGCATTCCACTGCATACCATAAAAACGCACCCAGACATCACGCAGTTCCACTTCAACTTTTTCGCGTTGTTCGAGTCGCTTCACGAGTCGTTCTAATGATTGCAAGTGTGGCTCAATTTCCGCGAGCACTGTTTCGCTTTGCGCTAAATGTTCTTCACTGCGAATGAGTTTGTTGATTGATTGATCGCGTTTGATTTGATATTCACGCACGCCTGTTGCTTCATCAAAAAAGATTTTTCGTTCTTGTGGCGTAGAGTTTAAAAACTGCGTGATCATTCCTTGGCCAATCACGGCGTAGGATTTTTGTCCAAATTTGGCTTGGGCAAGGAGCATGACAACATCTTGGAGTCGCACTTTTGCTCCATTGATTTTGTATTCGTTTTCGCCATCTCGAAATAATTTGCGCGACAATACAACCGTTTTATAATCGAGTGGAAATGCGCCGTCTGAGTTATCAAGTGTTAATTCCACATGCGCAACGCCGAGCTTCCCGAGTTTTTCTGAGCCGCCAAAAATAAGATCCGCGCTTGATTTTGCACGCAATAATTTCAAGCTTTGTTCGCCAAGAACCCAACGAATACCATCGGCAACGTTTGATTTTCCAGAACCGTTTGGTCCGACAACGGCGGTAAAGCGCTTTGTAAAGTCAAAATGAGTGGTGTCAGCAAAGGATTTAAATCCAGTAAGCTCAAGAGATTCGATTTTCATACCGAGCTAGTATAACAAAAAAGCGCTGTTCTACCTAGAAGGCATGAAGCGCTCGTTAGTTCCAGCCTTTTGCGACCAATCCTTGCTCAGCGGCTTGCATTTGAGCTTCTTGCTTGCTTCGTCCGGAGCCTTCAGCAATTTTTCCTTTTCCAATATAAACACCAACAACAAACGTTTTGTCATGATCAGGACCGCTTTCGCTCAGCATTTGATAATGCGGGGTAATTCCAAGTTTTTCTTGAGCGGTTTCTTGCAAGCGACTTTTTGCGTCCATATAGAGCTTATGCTCTAAAATATAGGGTAATTTTACAACAATAATCCGCACAATGAATTCTTTGGCCGCATTATAACCTTGGTCCAAATATAAAGCACCGATAATCGCTTCCATCGCGTTTGCTAAAATTGAATGCCGCGATTTGCTGTGCGGTTCTTTTTGCTCACCGCGTGACAAGTACATGCATTTTTCAACCCCCAAATCTTCCGCAATTCCATTTAACATCACTGCGTTCACCAAGCTGGCGCGCCAGTTCGTCAAGTCACCTTCTGGGTCGTCATAATTGTCATACAGATATTCGGTCACGACTAATTCCAACACTGCGTCACCTAAAAATTCCAGACGTTCATTTTGCTCTAAATCAAATTCGCGATTCTCATTCAAAAAAGACCGATGTACCAACGCCTGATGCAGTAGATCTTCATTTTTAAATTCAACTCCGAGGGCAGCTTTGAGCTCTGTAATATCTTTACGCATGTTTTTCAATTTTTCCTGCTTCTAAATCTCGGAAAATAGAGCCGAGTACTCCGTTGACAAATCGGCCAGAGGAGTCGCCACCAAAGGCTTTCGCTAGTTCAATGGCCTCATTAATTGCGACTTTTGGGGGAATATCTTCTGCGCTAAACAATAATTCATAAATTCCAATGCGCAAGACGTTGCGGTCGACAGTTGTAATTTGGTCGAGCGGCCAATCTGGTGCGTATTTTTCAATAAGTGCGTTTAGTTCCGCTGTTTGTTTCACAACACCTGCAATTAATTCCTTGGTAAAATCCGTGTCATCAAATTTTTTATCAAGTTGCTCAATGTGGTGTTCAGCTGACTTGCTCGCATCATGTTCTTCATTAGAAAAATCCCACTCAAAGAGAGCTTGGAGTGCGATCATGCGGGCGAAATGTCGATTCGACATGCAGCAAAAGCTATTTTTTCTTCATCAACTCTTTGAGCTCTTTCCAGGTATAGAGTTTGCCATTAAACGTATGGCTGTGGTGCGGTTGAATAAAACCAGTATCACCAGCAATTGGAGATTCCATGCTCGCTGGGGCAGTGATTCCGTCATGGGAACGACGACTGCGGGTTCGGGTTCGGCTCAATTTTTTCTTCGGTACTGACATAGTTTTTGATTAAACGATAACGGGACTGATTCTATCAAAAGAAAGAAGTTTTTGCAAGTCATCGAGAAAATGTTACAATAGATCCCTTATTACAACAAAAAATCAATGAAAAAGCAACTACTGGCGATTGCCAATTGGAAGATGTATCAAACGCAGGAGAGTATTGAATCCTTCCTCGAAACATTTGCATATAATAATGAAGCCATCCAGGTTATTCTCGCACCATCCTCTATCCATTTGCCATTTTTGAGTTGGAAAATACCAAAAAATGCTGCTATTGCTAGCCAAAATATTGCTGCCGAGGAATTGGGAGCGTTTACAGGAGAAATTGCTGCAGAACAGCTCGCAGAACAAAACGTTGAATTTGCTATTATTGGCCATTCTGAGCGACGCCAACTCTTTCATGAAACCGATGAAATGATTCAAAAAAAACTAAAGTTAGCCCAAAAATACAATATTACCCCAATCTTGTGTGTGGGTGAAACTGAAGCTCAAAAAATGGCGGGCGAATCAACTGTCGTTGTGCTCAAGCAATTAGCAGCTGCTTTCGACAATCAAATCGCAGCAGCAGCGCAAACGATCATTGCCTATGAGCCAGTTTGGGCAATTGGTTCTGGACAAGTTCCAATGACGGCTGAAATCAAATCGATTATTGATACAATTAGAAAAACCTATGGCGCCGAAACCAGAATTGTTTACGGGGGTTCAGTTTCTGCTGAGAACGTCAATGCAATTATCAGCGAAGCTGGTTGTGACGGCGTGCTCATTGGCAAGGCTAGTACGACAGCTGAGTCACTACTCAAGATTTGTGATAACATGCAATAAACAGTTGGTTGCATAAAATTCTTTTTTTCAGTATAATCAGCCACATGAATAAACTGATTCAATCAGTTGAAAGTACGCTCGAGCGTCGTAGCGGAATGTCTCGATTTGTTACTGCGGTCCAACTTTTTTTTCTCTATAGCATTTCAGCGGTGCAACGCGCGCTTGCTCTTTTATTTCAATCTCCGCAAAAAAGTTTCACTGTTTTTCACAATCAAGATGGCCGCGGGATTTGGAATGGTTCGTTTCATCAGCACCAAATCTGGAAAAGTAAAGTACGATTATTTTCTTGGAGTAGTCTCACGATTCTCGTTGTTGCGAGTGTTGTGTCATTTGCCGCAGCTCAATTAGTTTTTCCTGCAGCTACTGAACAAGCTCTAGCCTCAACATCGACGTTTACTGTTAGTAATGTGAATGATTCTGGCGCTGGATCATTTCGTCAAGCACTGACAGACTGTAACGCTGTCGGAAGCGGGAATGATTGTGTCATTGAATTAGCGAATGCGGTTGATCTAGGAGTACTCACGCCAACGTCCAATTTACCAACATTGACAAAACCAGCGGTTTTTTCAAATCTTGGGTCTGATACTGATTTTATTATTAGTGGCGCATCTTTAGGTGATAATTGTTTTAAGATTGGAGCCGGCACAGACGGAACAATTGTTGAAGGAATTGGATTTGAAAATTGTCCAAACGCGGCAATTTTTATTGACTCCCCAGCAGCCAATGTCCAAATTGGCAATACCAGTAGTGACTCTGACAAAGTGTATATTGCCGGTGGTGTTCGTGGGATTGCAGTGTCTGGAGATAATGTCACTATTCAGAATACTCTTTTTGGCAGAGGGGCGAATGGTCTCTATGTAGGGCAATCAGACATTGCTATTTATTCTATTCCAGCAGCATCTGACCTGACTATTACAAATTCAACAATTGAGCAAGGTGCAAATGGAGGTATTCATTTGTGGGGCGTGACTAACGCGTCAGTGACAAATAATACAATCATTTCAAATATAGGATACGGCATTACAATGAATGCTGTTCCGACAGCGACAGTGAGCGGTAATACAATCCATTCGAATGGTGGTTGTGGCCTTGCAATTGCTAGTGGTTCAGATCAGGTGTATACGAGTAATGCAATTTTTAATAACACCGACCATAGTGTTTGTGTATCTGGCTCACCAAGTAACATTCGAATGGGTGCAACATCAGCTGCTGCAATTGGCAGTCAAGGTAATTCCATAAGCGCCATTGCAACAAAATCTGCAATTTCAATGGGAAGCGCAACACCGTCTGGTTTTAATGTAGGATACAATTCTTCTTTAACAGCTGCATCTGGTCCAGTGATTTTATATAATCTTGGCGCAGAACCATTTGAAGAAGCGTCTGCTGTTACGGCTACAACACAAGAGATTCGAGGGACAGCTGCTGTCAGTAGTGGATATGTTGCCGCCTACCAAAATGGCACCTTTATTGGATCAAAAACGCTTTCTGGAACAAGCTTTACGATTACAGGCTCTGATTTAGTTGGGACTCTTACTGAAGGTGCGACAATTAAAATCGTCACTCTCAATAGCAGTAATAATCCATCGAGAATGTCGAGTTCTGCGACCGTGGCTGATGAAGAAGACCAAGAAGAAGGTGGCGGTGGTGGTCCAGGCGTTAATGTTACGGTTGTGCCGACGAGTAATTCAGCGCAGTTTTCAGCTTCTTCAGGAGAAAACGTCGTGAGAATTAAGGTATATGTTGCGACAACTGAAGATGGATTACTCTCTGATGTTCCAGATATTGGTCCATATGGCACAGACCACTCTGTAACAGTTTCGGGCTTATCTGCGTCGACTGTGTATTATTGGAAGGTAACAGCGGACGCTGATGATGGAAGTTTCTCTAATTTTGAATTAGATAGTGGCACGTTTACGACTGACGCAGCGCCAGTTGTTGTTGATGAAGAAGACGATGTGCCAACTGCAACCACCATCACCGTTGATCCAGGTGAAAATACAGCAGTGCTTACTTTTTCAACGACAGAATCATTGACGCCAAAAGTGTATATTTCACGATCACAGCCAGATGTATTAAGCGCAACTCCTATTACGGGAACTGCTGGTAAATCACACTCTGTCACTGTTACTGGCCTGACAGCTGACACACTCTATTATTATGCTGTGACCGGCACAGCTGATGACAGTAGCTTCACTGATTCAAGCCTAGGAACTGGATCGTTTACAACTGATGCATCTGAATTAGATGATAATTTCTTAAGTGAAAATGCAACGCTGAATGATCAGGTGGTCTATGATCCGGAAAAGAAATTATACCTTGGACCAGACGAGGTCAATCTTGAATTAGAAAATACCACAAAAGAAAGTGATGTATTTTTTGAAGTAACAGAAAAAGAAACAAGTGATGTTGTCTTATCGACTGACTGGCAAACAATCACTAAGGAGGTTATTACAAAAACCTTTAAAAATCTTGAAGAAGGTGTTGAGTATATTTTAAAAGGTACGCTGCGCAAAACAGATGACACCACAAAACAGGATAGCGCAAAAACAATTTCAAAGTTTGAAAAAACTGACCGGAAAGCACCAGCCTTTGCGACCTATTCTGGAAATGTCACAGTGACTGCTGTGCCGACTGTCAAAATGGGTGGTGAGCTCAGTGGTCTGGCAGGTGAAGTAATTTTGCAAGATATTGTCACAGGCAAATCAGCGGCGTCATGTGATATTCCAAAAGGTGGATCGTTGTGTACATTAGAACCATATCCAGCGCCAGGTGATTACCGGATTCAGTTCCGTTCGGTCAAAGCGAAGGTGCCAAGTGCGCCAGATCAAACCCTATTTACCATTGCGAAAGCAACGCCAACATCTACATTATTTGTGGATCGTGGCAATGCGAACTTCATGAATCGAATTGTCTTGAACGATTCGGTAAAAGTTGTGGGCAATGCAGTGAAGTCAGCTGATGTGGAGATTTATTTGAATGGTACAAAAATCAAAACTATTGAACACAAAAAAGATAAAAGTACGGCCTGGGAATATAATTTGTCATTAAAAGGCAAGGCCAAAAAATCCTATATTTTACGAGTGATTTATCGTGATCGTGCATCAGATAAATTTGTGAAAACATTTACGATGCCGTTTGTGTATTCGAGTGGCGTGGCTGATTTGGTAGTTCAAAATTTGCGTGAATCATATAGTCCAGGCGCAGCAGCGAACATCTCCATCCTCGGAGGTCGTGGTGATGTTGTCTCAGCGTATGTTGATGGTGTGTTTATTAACAACCTTGAATTAGAGCAGATTGGAACGACACCGATTGGAAAGGCTGAACTAACTCTCCCAACAAGCGCAATTGGAAGTCATACAATTGAACTCAGTGCACGTAACAGCGTTGGTTTACGTGGAGAGACTGTGCGTGAAACGTATTCTGTCGTACGCCCAACCCCAGTTGCCGTCGCTGCAGTTGAAGAAGAGTCAGAGATAGTGGAAGAGGCTCCGTCTGAACCAACAACTGTAGAAGAACCAGTGGTCCCAGTTCAGGAAATCCCAACAACTAATATCAATAATAGTACGAACACGAGTGCTAATAGTAATACGGCCGGTGAAGAACAAACGACGAATACAAATACGGAAACACCAACGACAAATAATCCAGAGTCGGTGACGAATCCTGAAATTCAA
>JBIIKE010000019.1:0-10253 GCA_044233365.1 Bdellovibrionales bacterium
CTGTTCGCGGATCTCCACCTGAAGATCTTGACGCACCACCAGAACTCGCAGGCGCTGGATCTGGAACTCCCGAGCTTACTGCAACTGCTGGATCTACTGTCGGAAGAGTGGCTGTGGAAGAACCAGTGTCAGACCTAGGTTTAACTTCTCTCTTTCTTGCTTTTTTGAAGGCAGCAGCCATTACTGTATCGCCAGGTCTTGTAGATGCCGGTGCTCCATCTCCTCCTGCTTTCGATCTTCCCATAAAAATAGTGAAAAGTTAACGCGGAAAAATAACACGAATTTCCGCAAAAGTCAAGTTGTGTTGATTATAGCTTTTATTCAAAGGTGGCACAATAGTCTTCGTCGTTCTCAACAGTTTCACTAATAATCCGACGCAACATCTTGGCTTTCGTCGTGCGATTTTTTTTCGCAAGCCACTGCAAATAGTGATCATCACGACGAGTCAATCGAATGGTATATTTTGTTGGTTGTAATTCTTCACGCTCACCTGGATTTGTTGTGTATTGCGCCAAGAACCGACGCACTGAAAGCGCCATAGTATCAGGTGTATAAGAAAATGTTTTAATAGAACGTGGATACGGCTGCTTGCGCACATAACTCATAACATCACGCGGCGGAGAATTTTTCACATACAAACATAACGTTGGTTTTTGCAACAATAAGGCGTGTGCCAAAATAAACTGAATATCTTGAGTCCGTTTTGTGACTTCTAAAATCAGCATGTCGACTTCATCAAGAAATGACAAGCCGTGATTCTTATGTTTTCGACGAGCAATCGCCTCTTCATGTAGTAACACTTGTGCACGATTACTCACACAAATATCACGCAAGGCGCCGCCAGTCCGTTCATCATAGATGTAAATTTTCATACACCGGCAGTTAATGCTGGAAAGACTTGCTGTTGCATCGCTTTCAGCAATGTCGGTGCGGATTTAATCAGCCGCTTGTGTTGCGTGAGTGCGCGGGTGAATTGTGCGGCAATCGCTTGGTTGGTGTATGTTGTGTCGAGCGGCAACACCGCACCATTAAACGATAGTTGCACACCAGCATCTGATGTAATGAGGACCGGGATTGTTTGCGGCAAAGCAGCAAGCAGCGAAAGGGGCGCGACGCCAGAAATTTCGGCGATCAATCCACGCGTATCAGGTCGTACTGCAAAATCTTTAGCCTTCACCGCGGCGAGCTTGTGATCATCAATCACTACCCGTTGCACCGCGTCGAGGCTCCACTGTTGAAATTGAAATGTCGCTGTACTGCGTTTTGGTGTCCGCGGATAGAGATGAATCCCAAAATCCACCACGCCCATTAATGTATTTGTGGCAGATGTTAAAAACGGCCGTTCATCATTGTATGCCACTGTTGCGAGGGCTGGATGCAAAATTTCTACACCGGCCATGGTAACAACCGTGCCGATGTTCGCACTCCCAACATGCGCGGTGTTCACCAAATCACCTTTGAACGCAATCGAATAATAATCTCTATAGCGCGTTTGCATCCCGGTCGCGTAATCACTCGTGCACACAACAGGCTTACCCGTCCGCGTCACTAATAAAGACAAAATGGCACTGATGGTGAGCACACGATCGCGTGGCAAAACAATCACAAATCCATCAAAGTCGTCATAGATTTTTTTAATCTGCTGACAAATAGCAGGAATGATTTGAAAACCGTCATTCTGCTCAGGTGGCTGCACAAAAAATGCCGTACCGTGACACAACATGTCGAGCTCAGAAAAACTCTGCATCCAAGCCGAGAGTTGCTGAGGATTACCAAATACCGGCCGCTGATCTGGGACATATAAAAATGCGATCTTCGGCTGCTCAAATTCTCCATCTGCACCTGACGCAACATCAAGTTGTTGTATGTGTATCGTATCCATAAAAATTGTCATTAAAACGGAATTTCACAATAAAAAAATCCCGCACAGCCTGAATAGCCACTTATCGGGATGTCTGCACTATAGAATAGAAGCAGAAAATGCGCAAATGAGGCTAAAATAACGAAACATTTGACAAAATGAAAAATCTGTGGCATAGTTATCGTTGTATGAATACTCAACTAGCCAAAGCAGCCAAATACGGTGTCCGCGCGAAATTTAACCGCGTGTTAGACATTATGTCTGAGGAATTTACCATTACTCGACTCCCTGAGGTATTGCAAATTACCTTAGCAAACCCATCACAACAAGAACCAGCTGTCTGTTTCTTGTTTAAGAACGGCACTATTGTCAGCTGGAACAATGATGCTGTATTTACATTGCTCGAAAAAAATAAAGACACGATTTTTGAGCCACTCTCACAAAACCCTGTCACCGAAGAGTTTAGTTATCGCTTTGATCATGAAAGCTTTGAAATTATTGACGATGTGTTTGTTGTTCCTCATGATGATATCAAGGCCTTAATGAGTGTCTCCTATGCTGTCGCAAAATCATTGCAAATGGAAGACAGTGAACAGCAAGTGATGGATGTTTCACAGCGCGTCATGAGCTTGCCGACAGAACTTGCTGTTTCAGGCCGCACTCGCATGCGAGCCAAGCAAATTAAAAAACTGATTGGCGCAATCGTTCAGTTACAATTTACTGTCAGTACAGCTGGACTTGCTGAAGATCGTCCAGACATGTTTTGGGACGAACCGCGCCTTGCGCAGTATTACACAAAAACAGCTGTTCACTTTGAACTTGAAGACCGCTGGAATGTATTGTCAGAAAAACTCAGCGCTCTTCACAACACTGCTGAATTGATGCGCGATGAAGTGAACACGCGTCAATCACATGTACTTGAATGGATTATTATTTTGTTGATTGTCTTTGAGATTGTCTGGGCATTTGGCGAAAAACTACTCTCATAAACAGCACGATATAAAAAGCCTCGATTATCTCGAGGCTTTTTTGTTTTATGAGAGTGTCTACATTATTGCACCACTGATGTTGTCACAGCGTCCGAGACTGCAGGCTCTACTGTTTTGTAATAATCTGGATCAATGGTGCGAGTAAAACAATATTCCCCTTTTGTGTGCAGCCAGATTTGATATGGATCATAGGGCGTGATAGAAAAACTCGCTGCTTTTGTATCTTCTGCAGTGCCTCGTGAATCAATCACATTCCCTGCGGCTTTTTCTTTATCATAATTATATGATTTCGTTCCAAATGTTGCACACAATTCAAATTGCAAATCGCTGGTTTTTTTATAGGTATAGTTTGTTGTTGTCTCTGGGTCTTTTGGAATGATGTATCCTTGCAACGTATTATTCATTTCATCAAGTGTGTTTGGCAACACTTTTTTGACTTGCCAAAAACTGATCAGTTGTGACTGAATGCTACTTAAATGATCCATTCGTTGTTGATCAAATTTTTCAGCACGTTGGTTTTGAGGTGATGCGCCGATAAAAAAGGCCGCTCCTAACACCAGAAGCACACAAACGCTCGACACAACGGCAGTGATGAGTGGAGCCTGTGAACGTTTACCACTGCGCACTAATTCCCAGCGATAATACCCAAGCACTGCTGCTGCAATAACCAGTGTCGCCAGCACCTTCAAGCCAAAGCGCATAGTGAGGCCACCATTATAAAAATTATAGACTAAGGCCATTAAGCTGATCACGATTGTGAGCGCTGTAACGAACTGTGTAAGGTATAATAACCATTTCCGCTCTGGGCTCTGGCGCTGTAATTCATCTGCAAGAAATTCTTTTTCTAAAAAAACAGAGACTGCGAGAAGCGCTGGAAATGCAATCACCAACACCGCGCTTCCCCAATTGAGTAACCCAAAAATATTTGTGCGTGAATAATACCCTCCAGTAAGTGTATCTGGGTAGGCGAGATTAACATACTGAAATATGACTGTTAACACAGCGATAAGGCTCGCGTAGAGCATCGCGATTAAAAAGAGATGTGAAAATGCGCTTTTTGGGGTGATGTGAATTTTCATATATTGATTTTATTTAGTTACTAAAAGTGTACAGCAAAAAAAATTACTTGGCGATAGCTTTTATTCATTCATTGTTCACAAAACAGAAAGTATTTTCTGCTCTCTGAACAATGGTGGACCAGTCAAGCAGCGTCGCGAGTTGCGATGCGGCTACTTAACTGGTCCGTTGCGCGTAGATAGCACTTTCTGCTATTAGAGCCGAAGCTCCAACAACTCAGCGTACCACGTTCCGTTGGCGTAGACGCAACTGACGTCATACGCCGGGTTGGGGTTGCGCTCAACCCGCGCGACCGCGAGCCGGAGGACTCCTTCCGAGCGCCACTCCAGGCCGTGGATGATATGGGAGTTGGGCGTGGGCATCTCCGCGTTGCCGAGCAGGCAGGTGCCGAAGTTAGCGCCGATTTGGCGCTGGGTCCACTGAGCACCCTCCAATGTCACAAATCTTCCATCGCAAATTGTCGCAGCTACCAGACCATCGTGGACTGACACCGCGCGCGGCGTTTTCAAGTGCGCGGCGTGCAGGAGGTTGTAGAGCTTTCTCAAAGCCACCTCTGGCACAGAGCGGTCTACTAGCTCTTCCTGGGTATTGCCGGTGGAGTACAGAAAACCTTGGAGAAGGCAAAAGGTCTGCTGCCGGTACCCAAACGGTCCCGTGCGGCACACACAAATGACGCCCTCCTCCATCCACTGGATCTTATGAGCGGCCATGGGCAGCCTTCCAATCGAGGGCGAGGCCAGGTTATCGCCGAGCCATTCAACCTCACAGTGCACTGCCATTTCCACTTCCAGGGGGAGTCCAGCAGTAAAAACCGCGCGTTCCTCCCTGTCAAAGACCGAGATGGTCGTACCTGCGCTCCAGGCAACGAATCGCCTGGAAGGACTGAACGCGACATTCTCCGCATCCAGCCCAACCCGGGCCTCGGACCCAGGCAATCCGATGATCGGTACGCTCAAGTGAGAGCCGTCCAAACGCGACTCCTCACCGATACGGAGCAACACTCCGTCCATGATACCGAGCCACTGCGGCTGACGGGGAACCAGAACGCTCTCGAGAACCACAAAATCATTGACCTGAGACATGGGATCTCCACGAAACCCACGGAAACGACAAGCAACCACTGCTTGCGTATGATGTGAGCTCCCGCTGTTGTGCCTTATTTTTGACAAAATGTCAAGTCATAGTACACTCTATTCCTATGAAAGCTGACATCAAAACACCCGATCGACCATACACTATTCTGTTGTTCTATAAATACACAGATATTGCTGATCCAGAAGCGCTGCGCGACTCTCAAAAAGAGCTCATGGCAGAGCTCAATTTGAAGGGCCGAACCCTGATTAGCACAGAGGGAATCAATGGCACACTCGCGGGGCTCGATGCAGACACGGAAGAGTATATTCGGGCAATGCACACTGACCCACGCTTTTCTGATATCTTTTTTAAAAAGGAGTACTATCACAAAAATCCGTTCCCTGGCATTCGCGTCAAAGTGCGCACCGAGATTGTTGCGTCAGGCAAAGCCAAAGAATATGACGAAACAATCGTCCCACAAAAACTGAGCCCAAAAGAATTTCACAAGATGATGCAAGAAGATAATGTTGTGATTCTTGATGCTCGAAACAATTTTGAAGCGCGCATTGGTCGATTCAAAAATGCGATCACCCCAGACATTGACCACTTCCGTGATTTCCCAGAATGGATGGATCAGCACAAAGATGTCGTGCGCGGCAAAAAAGTCTTGATGTATTGCAATGGAAATATTCGTTGTGAAAAATCATCGATCTACGTTGACTCACTCAAAGAAGCAGAAGAGGTCTATTCACTCCAAGACGGCATTGTCAATTACACTGCGGAAATTCCAGATGGATTATGGGAAGGCAGTCTCTATGTATTTGATGATCGGACGCAAGTGCAACTCAATGACGACGAGCATCACACGATTATTTCTACTTGTGATTTTTGTGACACTGCCTGCGACACGTATTACAACTGTTCAAATGCGGAGTGCAACAAAATGGTGATTTTGTGTGACGAGTGCGCTGAAAATAGCAACGGGGCCTGCAGCGAAGACTGCTCAAAAAAACATCGTGCTGGCGTTGTGAAAAAATGGAACATTAAAACTCGAACAGCGGAATAACAAGCGGATCTTACTTCCGCTTTTTTTGCACAAACACAACAAGAGACACGAGCGCGAGCAAGGCTGCTGCAAAATATGCCACTTGCGCAAGCTCCGGCACATCTGCAAATTTCATACCAATACCAACAAATGCCCAAACAAGAACGAGTGTGTATGCAATATCTCGCTCACGCACCAGCATGAGCAAGCCCAGTACTGTCGCAACCGCAATCATAATCGCAGACCACCACATCCCCTCAATCCCAAAGCCGTTCCAACTTGTCAGCGTAAGGACTCCAGATGCATTCGCAATCGTCGCAACACTAATCCAACCGAGGTACACTGAAAATGGTAAACGCGCAGACCAAGTAAATTGCGCACTTGGTTTCTTTTTTTGCTCTTGCGCTAATCTGACATAAATCATGAGCAATGAAACAAGGAGCACGACCATCACCGCAATCGTCGTATAAAAATATTGATAATGCCACAACAAAATCCAAGCGCTGTTTGCAATACTCGACACCACAACCCACCAACTCACTGCATTGAGCGCGCGGTTCGTGTAGGTTTTTGGCATCAGTTGGTACACTGCGTACACACCAAGCAATAGATAAATCAACCCCCAAATTGAAAACACATACCCAGCCGGAACAAAATAAATCGCAAATGAATCAGAAATTTCGCCTGTTAGTTTTCCATTATATGGAATGATATTTGCTAATACATTAATCACAATCATTGCGACAATAGAAATCGCAACGACAATGCGTTGAAAGAGAGGATTATTCATATTTTTTATTTAATCACTAATACAAAAAGTATAGCGGAAATAGATTTTTACACAATGTTGCTGCAGCGTAACTTGACGTTTTTCTAGTATGTGATACTCTGTACTGGGTAATACCAAGTACTGAATATGACTACATCATCGCCCACCCCACAAGAAGACTATATTGAGAATATTCAATCGCAAATGCGGAAAGGTTTCCTAGAATTTTGTATTATTTTGATTTTGCGTGATGGCGCAATGTATACGACTGATATTATGCGCTCTCTGAAATCTGCAAATTTAATTGTCGTCGAAGGAACGCTCTACCCTCTTTTGAATCGGATGCGTCGCTCAGGGCTCTTAGAATATGAATGGCAAGAATCGTCTTCTGGGCCGCCGCGCAAATATTACAGACTCACTGCTGACGGTCGAGCAATGTCAGGGCAGCTCACTGAAACCTGGCAAAACCTCAATGACACCATTCACCTTTTAGAAAAATAATTTTTCGCATCGAGTACACTATGACTATCAAAAAAAGTATCACCATTAATATCGCACAAACGCTGATTCGGATTGACGAAGATGCGTATGAAAAACTGCACGCTTATTTAGAGTCTGTTGAAACATATTTTACAGACGCAGAAGATGCCGGTGAAATTATCAGCGACATTGAAGCGCGTATTGCGGAACTGCTGATGGAAAAAACAACGAGTGCACACCCGTCGATTTCAGTTGACGATGTGTCGAGTGTCATTGATGCAATGGGCACGCCAGATGATTTTGATGACACCGGTACTGCGAGCGCGCAAACAGATGATGTGAATACACATAACTCTACTGCCAACAATACAGACAAGGCCCAACGGCGACTCTTTCGTGATGAAGATAATGCCATGATTGCTGGTGTTTGTGCAGGTATTGCTGCCTACACTGGAGTTGATGTGACATTTATCCGGATCATTTTTTTGATATTACTGTTTGTGAATGGCATTGGAATACTCGCCTATATTATTTGTTGGATCACAATGCCAACCGCAAAAACAGTTGCAGAAAAAATGCAGATGCGTGGTGAACCAGTGACAATTGAAAGCATGAAAGCGCGCGCAGAAGAATGGAGTCGCAGTGACAATGTGAAACAGGCGCAAGTAAAAATTGAAACTGGAGCCAAACAGTTTGCCAGCAGTGTTCAAGATGTTGGTCAACGTTTTGGGAAAGATGTCGAACGCGTGTCACGTAAAATCGTTCCGGTGATTATGCGTGTGATTGGCATTCTACTCCTGTGCATTGTGAGCGCACTCCTGCTCTGCGTGCTTTGTATTTGCATGGCGATTGCACTTGGATTGTTGAATAGTGTATTACCAAATACACTATTTGCCGCAATGCCGCTGCTGCATCAATGGATTTTTGGGATGAGCATAGCATTGTTAATCGCATTGCCAGTATTGTCATTGTTTGTGAGTAGCATTCAGATGGTGCGACAACCAAAAGGCAATCACCGTCTTTTTCCGGCGTGGTTGTCAATTCTTTGTGTGAGTCTGTGGTGGGTAGCACTGTGCGTCGCTGGAACATTTTTTGTGAAATATGCGGAACCAGCCGTGCAACAATGGGATATCTGGGAACAGCAAGTCGAAGAATTTGATGGAATTGAAGTTGAATCAGAAAGCATTCAACGTGATGATGACTATAGGAGTCCAGCAGTTCCGCGCTTGAATGAATAGTCTCAAGCTTGAACGAATGTTGCGCAGGCAGTAGAATGAATCAAATTATTGACTTCTCTTTATATGGCTACTGCACAGACAACTGATCGACAACAAGAATTTCGTCGAATTCAAACAATTGCATTTTTTGCGGTGCTGATCGCAGTTGGAGTGTTGTTTTATCGCGTGATTGCACCATATGTCATGCCAATTTTTTGGGCAGCCGTGATCGCATCATTGTTTCATCCGTTATATACCCGCTTATTTGATTGGACGAAAAAGGCTTCGTTCAGTGCGGCTTTGACTGTCGGTGTCGTTATTGTTGTTGTCATACTTCCGCTCGCTGGCGTCATTGGTCTTGTTGTTGACCAAGCAATTTCAACCTACAACTACGTGACTGACCCAGCGACAGTTTCAATGGCGCAGTCACAGATTGATGAAATTACAGCGCAACCATTGATTCAGCAATATGCTGAGCAACTGGATTTGCGAGATCGTTTGCAATCTGGCGCGAGCGCGCTGGCTGGAGCTGGTGTCGGTTGGCTCACCGCTGGTTCGCGTTCAACGTTGCAATGGATTTTGTCGGTCTTCATCATGCTGTATTCCCTTTTCTATTTTTTGAAGGACGGGCCACAGTGGTTGAAACGTTTTATGATGTTATTGCCATTCGGTGATGACAATGAAGCGGTCATTTATAAAAAGTTTGCCTCAACTGCACGCGCTACTTTGAAAGGCACCTTTTTGATTGGCGTGGTGCAAGGAATTTTGGGTGGAGTATTTTTATGGATCGTTGGGGTTCCATCCAGTGCGTTTTGGGGTCTGATTATGATTCTGCTGTCGATTATTCCAGCGGTTGGTCCGGCACTGATTTTGATTCCTGTCACGATTTTCTTTGCAGTCACAATGATCTGGTGGAAAGTTGGCGTGATGGTTGTCGCATTGCTTGTGATCGGTTTGATTGACAATGTGCTGCGCCCACCACTCGTCGGCAAAGATTTGCAAATGCATCCTGTGCTGATTTTATTTGCGACCATTGGAGGCATTGGCATGTTCGGAATTTCTGGTGTGGTGATTGGCCCGATGATCGCAGCCTTCTTGTTCGCACTGCTGCAGATGTACGAAGTGAAATATAAAAAAGAACTCACCCGTGAAGGATAAAAATGGTCAGCGATTATTTTTCAAATCCTGGAGCACACTTCGTTCATGCTCACGGATTTTCAAAATATCGCTATCCCACTTTTATCCTACTGAGCGCGGATATTATTTATTGACTGGAAAGGCTTTGCGATTTTGCGCAATAATCGCATACGCACTATTTAATGACTCAACACTATCTGAACCAATGGTGTCATACGCATAACTTCCATCTTTTGCATATGTTTTTTTGAGGTAACTGAAACCATTTTCATTATTTTTCATCACACTTCCGGCCTCACGACCTTGAGCAGAGAATGCCATCATCGCCCAGGCTGTTGATGAACTATTTGAATCTTGTCCTGGTTCATATCCAAAACCACCGTCTGGATTTTGGGCTGCACGTAAAAATGCAATCGCTTGTGCGTATGGTTTGTTTAGTAATTTTTTATAGTAACTATTTTCTGTGCGGACTTTTGACGCAAGCATAATCCACGCTGCAGTTGTGTCGACATCAGAATCCCCTGTCACTGCATAGCTCAATCCGCCATCTGCATTTTGACACGCCAATGACGCATTGACTGCATCTTTCATGTCATCGCTCGTT
>JBIIKE010000011.1:0-16573 GCA_044233365.1 Bdellovibrionales bacterium
TTTTTTCACATCAGCAGCAAGCAGAGCAAGGCCTGCAAAAATATCGTCGTTACAATATGCCGCGCTGCCATATTGGTTATGAGATTTTGTGCCTGTCAAACGATTGACAAAATTAATCTTCCCTGTATTTTTACTATTTTCGCCAATGGCTTCTAACGCCAAAATATGACGCGCAATTTCACTTGTACCTTCTGCTGAAGTTGGTTGATATTTTTTCACTGCTGCATTGAGCGCGGCATTTGACTCACCCGCTGTTGCGAGTGCCATTGCTGACCATTCTGTTGTTGCCTGACTATCATCAACAATCCCTTTTTTATTCATCTGCTTTTTGATATACGCAAGACCATTTTTTGACTGCGCAAGGCGTTGCTCAAAATTCACTGCTTGTCGTTTTGCTTTGACAGCATGAACGGTCACTTTTTTTACTGGTGTTTTTGTATAACCAGTCGCTGTTGCATAGACTGAAATGCGGCCAGCTTTATTGCGTGTGAATGTTGCCTTGCCTTCTGCGTTGGTCGTAACAGCTGTTTTTCCAAAAAACACTGTCGCATTACTCATTGGCACATAGGCATCACCAGATTTATAACGCACAGTTGCAACAATCTCTCTATCCGCTGTTGGCTGCATTGTGTTTAACGTTAATTGCAGTGGCATTGTCATTCCATAATCACCATACACAAACAACAATTGATCACCATCTTCTAGATCATACTCCGACGCACCTACCATTGCTTCGGTATCATTGACGTAATATGTCCAATACTGCGTGTTCCCAACGTATGTATCAATAGAGTTTAAAAATAAACCAAATGAAGAATTTTGTACTCCAAGATCAATATCGTATTGTTCACTTGCTGTTTGCAATGCGCACAATGCATTATCTCCAGAGAGCACATGCTTCACATTTGCACTGTCTGTTACAGTACAACCAGCATCTGATAGATAGATCGTTTTATTTAAAATACTTTTGTCCGGAGCTTCAATGCGAATTGTTACGCCTGTATAATTTGCAGCCTGCACAGCAGATGCGTTTGCTGCGGCCATGAACGCAACCACTGTAATAATAGCGGATGCTTTTGCGAGGAAGTGTTTCATAAATATCTCTGTTGTTATTAAATGTTTAAAATTCTTTTTCATACGACCATTGGACAGTATCACCTTTTTTTAATCGTTTACTAGTAATTCCTGACGTCGCCTTTTTTTCATTCACCTTATAGAACCAGTACAGGCCAGCGTCTTTGTCTTCTGTCACACCGTTCATCGTCGTGACATATGTTCCGAGACTTGCGAACTGTTTGGTTTTAAAAGAAAATCCTTGGCTTGTTGCTGCATTCATCAGATCTTGGACTGTTGCGCCGACATCCACATCAACGGAGTAATTCGTTGTGCCATTTGGACTGCGAACCGTTAGGACTGCTGTGTAGGTTTCTTTTTTTGACTCAGTTGGCGTCGGTGTTTTTTTTGTTTCTGTCGCTGTTGTAGTGTTTGTATTTTTTACTGGAGGTGTTGGAGGTGACTCTTTTTGAATAACTTCACCTGCTGCATTGTCTGTTGTATTGTCTGCGCCTGCTGCTTCATCTTTCTCAACTGCGGTAGTCGTAGGAAGTGCTTCCACAGCAGTTACGTTTGTATTGCTGACCTCTATTTCTTCTGATTCTTCTGGCTGTGCATTATTGTTGGTAGTTGTATCCTCCACAGCGACAGTCTCTTGTGTCACCTGATCTTTCTCAATAACACGCGGCACAACAAATATCCCAGCAAGAATAATAGTCGTTACAAGAAGTCCAGCCCCGAGAGCAAATACAGAAGTTCGTGATAAAAATGGAAATTGTTTCATAAAAATAAAAATCCGCTATAACGAGCGGAAGAAAAACGGAGGAAACAATAAAAAATATTGAAACACCCGCGTCTTGCTCGAAACGCATACAAGTGACAAGAGATCTGGCTTACTTTGCGAATGCAAAGCTTACAGTTGCGGCACAGCTCCGGAATTGTTTCTATTGAAACGCACCGGATTCCCTCGAATTGAAATTGCAAAAGAAATAAGAGTGAACGCATTGTAACCTTGGAATCATCAGCTTGTCAAATAGCGCTATTTTTAGTAGATTGAGTGAGTTATACACATCTATGATTCATTCGCTCCCCTCTCGATTAGCATTTTTCTTCGGATTTTTTCTGGCGACCGGCATTATTATGGCTGCTGGTTGTGTCATTTTGGTTGCGGTGATGTTAACGGAAAATATACAAACTACCGACACACCTACTGTAAATAGTGCGGCAAGTGCACCAGTCAATACTGAACAAATCACCAGCATTAACCTCAGTACGCTACGGCATGTTCAAGGCACAGGTGATTTCACCTTGATTGAATACACGGATTTAGAATGTCCATTTTGTAAAAAATTTCATCCAACTGTTGAACGCGTGTTGAAAGACTATGATGGTCGCATGCGCTATGCCATGAAACATTTTCCATTAAATATTCATCCAAAAGCGCGCAAAGAAGCTCTCGCCGCTGAATGTGCGGGACAACAAAATAAATTCTTTGAATTCGTCACAGAAATTTTTTCTGTCACACCAAGTAATAATGGTTTAGAAGAAAACGTATTGTTTGAAACAGCGGCAAAAATTGGATTGAAAGAAGATCAATTTAAAACCTGCGTTGAAACAGAATCCTTTGCCCAGGAAGTGGCTGATGATGCCATTGAAGCGCAAGCAACGGGCGGCACTGGCACTCCGCACACGATTATTATTGATAAAGACGGAAAAATTATAACGGGCATTCGCGGTTCGATTTCTGAACAACAGTTGCGCGACGCGATTGATTCTGTGTTGAAATAAATTCATGTTGACCGTTCCAGAATCTGGTGTGTTATTGGTGAATAAACCAAGCGGCATGAGCTCGCATGATGTGGTTTCCTGGGTACGCCGTGAAACCGGCATTCGAAAAGTTGGTCATGCTGGAACTTTGGATCCGCTCGCTGATGGTTTATTGATTGTGCTCGTTGGACGCGACGCCACGCGCCAGCAAGATTCGTTTATGGGTTTGCCAAAAATATACGAGGGCACGATTGTGCTTGGCATCTCATCTGAATCTGAAGATGCGGAAGGACCCCTCCAATTAAACGCTGACTTTGAACACCTAAAAATACTGACAGCCGAAAAAATCTCATCTGTCTTCGCACAGTTTATTGGAACGACTGAACAAATTCCTCCACTCTATTCTGCGATTCAGGTCGATGGCAAAAGGCTGTACAAAGCGGCTCGATCTGGGACGACAGCGGACATTGTCATTCCGACACGAACCATTACAATCGATGCTATTGAGCTGCTGAACTTTACTCCACTCTCTACTAATGCAACTCCAGAAAAAATAACAGAGCTTTTAAAAGCCACTCCTCCAGAAGACCTAAAACATCGGGACCGCTATCAGTGGTACACACAGCGCAGTATTGAATTACAAAAATTCCTTCCAACAGCGCGCATTCGCGTGCATTGTCAAAAAGGAGTCTATATTCGCTCACTCGCCCGCGACCTCGGCACTGCTCTCCACACCACTGCATTTCTTGGAAATCTCACCCGCACACATATTGGTGACTACAGTCTTAAGGAATCGGTGATGTTTCGACGAGATCGCTAGCTTTAGCTAGGAGGCGCTTGCGCCTCGCGATCTTGCGAAACCATCGCCGAAGTCCTTATTTCTTCCATGGAGTCTCAACAACTCCCGCTACATGATTCACAAATCGCGCTGCGACAAATAAATAATCTGACAAGCGATTAAAATACTGAATAATTTCCGGCAAAATTTGTTCTTCTGCACTCAGTCGAATCACTGCCCGCTCTGCACGCCGTGCAACCGTCCGTGCAATATGAATCTGAGCAGCCGCAGGCACACCAGATGGTAAAATAAAGTTTTTCAATTCCGGCAACTCCTCATCCATCGCATCAATCCACTGTTCCAAATCTGTAATTGCTTGAACTTCAATCAATGGAAGGGTCGATGGAATATTCATTGGATCATACGGCGTCGACAAATGCGATCCAATGACAAATAATGTCTGCTGAATGGCTTCACACTGCTCTATCAAATCAATCGAGGTGTCATATTTTTCTGACTGCAACAGTGCCAAAGCAAGTCCAATATGCGCATTAAGCTCATCAACCGTCCCATAACTTTCAATTCGACTATGCGCCTTTGTCAGGCGCTGCCCACCAAACAAACTAGTTTCGCCTGCATCCCCTGTCTTTGTATAAATTTTCATTTAATCAAGATCAATCTTACGAATCGTGTCATTCAAACGATCGGCAACATAGACAGACTTACCAACAACAAGCGTACCAATTGGATAGTCGAATTTTGCCTCATTCATATTCCCATTTTTATAGCCCCGTTTCACGGTTCCACCAGAAATGAGTTCAGTTCGTTTGCTTGCAATATTATAGCGCCGAACCGCCATATTGATCGAATCGGTGAAATAAATATTACCAGAAGAATCTGTTGACAAGAACGTTGGCCAACCCAGTCGTGCCTCAGATCGAGCCGCACCCTCTGCATATCCAGGAATTTCTTTGCGACCAACCAATGTCGAGACCTGCTTGGTTCTCGTATCCATTTGTCGAATCACACGATTATTCCGATCAGCAATGTACAACATCTTTCCAGATGGACTCATCGCCAAGCCAATAGGCGCATCAAAGGCGGCAAGTTTTCCAACGCCATCGCGATAACCAGCACTGCCAGTGCCAGCAACTGTTGTCACAGTGCCCTTATCTGAGCCAGTGACAGTCACTCGCCGAATCAAATTATTTCCAGAGTCAGCGACATACAAATATTTTCCATCTTCAGACAACACCCCACCAATCGGCCGAGTGAAATACGCACAGCCGCTGGCATTCAAATCATATTCGTTCTTACACTTCTTGCCGTCTTGTTTACCATTCGTGATATTACTCCCATCATTAATTCTTCCAGCGCCAGTCAAATAAGAAGTTTCTCCAGTATCAACATCAACTTCACGAATACGGTTGTTGTTGCGATCAACAACATAGAGTGACTCACCATCTTTTGATAATACAATCGACAATGGATCTGAGAACCGCGCCTGGTCACCTATCTTTGTCTGATCATCTTTGTCTTTTGGATAGTTATCTACCACGCTACCCGCAATCAACTCAGTTTTTTTATCAGAAATACGAACTTTACGGATGCGATTATTTTCTGAAAAATAAATCCACTTTTTATCTTTTGAAAGCACTAGTCCTTTTGGTTGGCCAGTCAATACTGGATTACTATCTTTAACATTAAAGCGAATTTCTCCAGCAAATTTTTCATTGATATTAAAATTATCAATTGAATACTGCTGAACAATACCGATCCCTGTTGCAACCACATAGAGCTTTCCGTTAAACGACGTAAGGCCTTCTGGATAGTTTACAGACAACATATTAACATCAGACGCGACTGTCGAAACAGTACAACCTGGCATATCAATTTTTCGGACAACATCATTCGTGCCATTTCCATCAGAGACATAGAAGTCTTTTCCAACCCGATGAATTGCTGTCACATTTTGAAATTCTGCCGCTGCACATGAACCATTTTTGACATTGGTAGTTCCCGTGCCGGCAAATGTTGAGACACGTTTAGTCCCCAATTCAACTTTCATAATTTTATGAGCCCCAATATCCGCGACATAAGCTTCTTTTCCATCACTTGAAAGTGCAAATTTTCGCGGCATATTTAATGAACTGGTGATTGTGTTCACACGACCACCATTAATATTCACTGATTTCAGCGAATGATTCAACGTGTCTGTGAAATACACTGTGTCACCAAAAATTTCAACAGCATCTGGCCATTTCAAACCAGACGCAATAGTCGTGACTTTTCCGTCTTTAATTTTTTTAATCTTATTATTTTGTGTGTCAGCAACGACTAATACACCTTTGCGCTCTGCGACACCAGACGGCGCACCAAACTGCGCTGTCTCACGCGCACCTTCAACATCGCCATACGCTCCTGTTCCAGCAACTCGTTGAACAATACCATCTTTATCAATTTTTCGAATCGCGTTATTCCCTGTATCAGCAATATAAAATTCACCGGCAGTATTCACAGCAATGTCTTCTGGAAAATCAAAAATCGCAGTGGTACGAAACTTTCCGTTTCCCCACATCGGCGTTCCAATAAAAGTTGTTGTGTCACCTTTCGCGGCAAAAACTGAGGCTGGTAAAATGATTCCGATTGTGAGTGCTGCGAGTAAAAATATTTTTTTCATATGGTATTGGTTATTACAACCAGTATACCATTATTTTCTATCTGGTGGAATTTCCAGATAATTCACCAAGTATTTTGCTAATTTCCCAAAGACTGGACTCACCGCTCCTTCTGCCCACTGAGTTTGCGGTTCATCTAATTTCACCAAAATCACAAACTGAGGGTCAGCGAGTGGACCAAACCCAACAAACGAACTTTTGTGGCGATTTTCGTCGTAGCCACCACGACCATCTGGAATTTGCGCAGTTCCAGTTTTACCACTCATATAATAACCATCTACATAGGCCGCGCGGGTCAATGATTTATCAATCACTCCAACCATCATTGCAGCAACGGTATTCGCCGCTTCAGCCGTAATTGGTTGACCAAGCACTTCTGGCTCAACAGCTTTTTGATTACCATTGGCAGACACAACGCGATCAATCAAGTGTGGCTTCATCATCTTCCCCTCATTCGCAATCGCGCCTGCTGCCTGAACCAACTGCATCGGTGTCACAGTCAAACCTTGGCCATAGGAGGTTGTTGCCCCATAAATATCTTTTTTCTTTTTCACTGCTGAAATGTCACCCGGATTTTCGCCAGATAATTCAATTCCAGTTTCTTTGCCAAAACCAAAACCAGTCACATAATCTTCCCAACGTTCGTGACCGACTTGCTGTTCAATAAAGGTAGTTCCAGTATTCAAAGATTTTTCGAGCACAGTGCGCATGTCTGTCACGCCATGACCTTTACGATCAGAGTTCCGAATTTCATATTTTCCAATCTTGACAGAACCATTATCTTGATAGGTTGTGTAGGGTGTGACTTTTTTTTCATTCACCCCAGCTGCCATCGTGAAAATTTTAAAGACCGAGCCAGGCTCATATTGATCAGACACTGCATCATTCAAAAACACACTAATATCTTCAACATCGCCATAATTATTTGGGTCATAATTCGGCACATTACAGAGCGCCATGATCGCGCCGGTTTTTGGATTCATCACAATCACACTACCCTTTTTTGCATTATGCTTTTCAGCGGCTTCTTGCAAAAATGTGCAGGCGTTGTACTGAATATTTTTATCGATCGTCAAAATAAAAGTGTCACCGTTTTTTGATTGCGTTAACGCTGAACCCAGCGTATCAGCCTGGGCAACTTCTCCTGATAATCGTTTGTTGTGAAACCCCTCGATGCCATATTGTCCGACACGTTTTTCATCGACAAATCCCATAAAGCCAGTGACAGAACTACCAATGTTCGTTTCTGGATAAAACCGAGCTTCTTCTGGTTTCCAATACAAACCTTTGATGTTTTGTTCGTCGCGAATTTTTTTCAGCGCATCAACAGCTTGTTCGGTCACACCGTGACCAAGGAGCTCATAAATATCATCTTTTTTTGAAAGACGTTCGCGGACAGTGTCTTCAGAGAGATTTAAGAGTGGCGCAATTTGGCGTGCTGTGTCGTCAATGCTGCCTTTAAACCGGCTGGGCTCAGCATAGACATGATACATGTCGCGATTAATTGCGAGCGGTGTGATTCCATCCGCACTGGTTTTGTCTTGGGCATATAATTCGCCACGCTTCGGTGTCAGCTCAGTCAACGAAGACTGCTGCGTTTCTGCAAGCGCTTCATACGCCGGGTGTTCAATCACCTGAACAAATAATAGCCGAACAGATAGCACGCACGCCGCAACAATAAAAAGACTAGACAGAAACTTCAGTCGTCCACCTGCTTCTTCTGATGAACTTTTTTCCACTGCCTGGCCGCGACGCACCATAAAAAAATAGATTATTGTCCGAGTAAAGACGCGACCGCTGCATCTCCGGTTGTGACGAATTCAGAAACACCCGCTGAGGTCAATTGTAATTCTTTTGTTTCTTCTTGGGTGTGTGTGAGTGAACGCAAAGCTGTTTGTTTTAGTTGCATTTTTTGATAGTTATCTTCGAGCGCAACAGATTGTTTGCGTAAATCAGATAATTGAAAATTTGCGCTGGTTGAACTGTTCACCAGCCAAACGTACAGCACGCTCAAAACAATAGCGGCACTCACCAATATCACACGAATCAGAGTCGTATCGAGCGCCAATGCAAATTTTTGTGCCTGTGGAACAGCATTCATTCGAAGGTGCATGATTGTAGCGAGTCGTGACATAAAATATTTGTTTTAGATTTTTTCGATGATACGGAGTTTTGCGCTTCGAGCGCGTGGATTAGAGGTTATTTCCTCTGCAGTTGGAATAATCGGCTTACGGTTAATGAGCTTACCTATTGCTCGATGATCGCAGCGACATTCTGGAATTTCTGGTGGACAAATGCAGTCGGTTACCAGGTCGCGGAAGGCATGTTTCACAATCCGGTCTTCCAATGAATGAAAGGTGATGATCACAAGTCGACCGCCTGGTGCCAGTCGCTCCATTGCGGCGGGAATGAACTGTTTGATGTGTTCAAACTCGTCGTTGACAGCGATCCGTAAGGCTTGGAACACCGTGGTCGCTGGGTGAACTCGTGAGCTGTGCCGTTTGGCTGGCGCAGTAAGGCGGACAACCAGTTCAGCCAGTTCACTCACCGTTGTAAATGGACTGTGCTCTCGGTCAGTGACAATGGCGCGGGCAAGTTTCCGAGCCTGCGGATATTCTCCGTAATCTCGAAAGATGCGAGCTAAGTCTTCCTCGGATGCAGTATTCATCAGTTCAGCGGCAGTGATGCCGGTGGTTTGATCAAAACGCATGTCGAGTAATCCATTGCCGTGGAACGAAAAGCCCCGTGAAGGATCGTCAATCTGAATCGATGAGTATCCAAGATCTGCCAGAATGCCCATGATCGGACTGTGCTGGGAAAGCTCATCAGCAAAATGATTCAAGTGACTGTACGAATCGTGGATGCCAATAAACCGAGCGCCAAATTCTTGTTGCAATTCTTTCGATGTTGCATTCAAGGTTTGAGCGTCGCGGTCAAAGCCGATGACAATGCCTCGCGGTGCTGTTCGTTTGAGGATTTCGCGGGTGTGTCCTCCCCCACCAAGTGTCGCGTCAATAATCGTGACATTTGACGAGAGGTTCAAGCCCTCAAGCGTTTCATGTAAAAGAACTGGTATGTGCTGCTGGTTATTCATCTTCGCCTTCTTCAAAAAAATCGTGCATACGTTTTTGTTGATTAATTAGACACCAAGTTCACCAAGAGTTTCCGCAATCTCATTACTATCCTTTTCCGTCGCGGTCTTGTATTTCTTCCATGCCTTGTCATCCCAGATTTCCAACCGGTCAAACAATCCAGCAACAGTCACTTGTTTTTTTGCAGACGCATATTCACGCAAATATTCCGGCAACATAATACGACCCTGTTTATCAACTGCAACATCCATTGCTCCAGCCAGCATTAAGCGAGCAAAAGCGCGTGATTTACTTTGTGAAATTGGCAGATTGCTCAGTTTTTGCGCTAATTCATTCCAGACATTGATTGGATACAGAACTAAACAGCGATCTAAGCCACGCGTCACAACAGCCCCTTTGCTGAGGTCACCACGAAATTTCGTCGGAATCATCATCCGACCTTTTTCGTCGATTGTGTGCTGATATTCGCCAATAAACATAATAATTTCTATTTTCCACTTTCTACCACTTACAACCATTATACACCACACCATAAAACCACGCAACCACCAAGTCCCACTTCAAAAAGCGCGAACTGTGCATAAAGCGGGCTCGGTCAAGAAAAAGAGGGCTCGGTGAGAACTTCTCGACTCCTGGAGCACACTTCGTTCATGCTCACGGAGTCTCGAAGCTCACAGTCGCCCTCTTTCCATTGTGAGCAGCGCTTACCCTAAACGCGGTTCAGCGGAATATTCGATTGGAATAGATGTTGTCGTTGTGGTTTGCAAGCGAGCGACAGCAGATTCAAGAGATTCGTCAGCAGTTTGTGTAATAATTGGCAACTGATTCGTCATGGCTATTGTATTCATGGTAACGCCAGTCAGTCGTGATACTGTAAAGCGAGATTCGTTTCCCCACTGCAAAATCAACCCCGTTAGGGTTTTAACATCAGCTCCTTGCTGTTTCATGGTCTGCAGCAAAAATTCCAATAATCCTTGTGAGCCAGTTGCTTTATAATCATACAATCCGAGATCCTGAATGTGCGTTGTCTGAGGGTCAACGAGCTGCGCGATCACGCCATCTTGGCCGGAAAGAGATAAATGCAGTATCATAGAAACTGATACTACCTATTCTATGCAACGAATTCAAGCACACATCCCAAACAGCCTAACGATCATGCGAATCGGAATTGCCTTGACGATTCTCATTCACGCCCTGATTCCGGCGATCAATTCACTTTCGGTTGTACAAATCTTGGCTGTCATTGGTGTTGCATCAGACAAGCTCGACGGAACCTTAGCGCGACTTTGGAAAACGGAAAGTGACCTTGGTAAACGACTGGAGTCCATTGCCGATCCATTATTTGGCGCGAGCATCGTGATCTACATCTGGTTACGAATTGGCTTTCCGCCCTACTTTTTTCTGTGCGCGGCGATTCTATTGCTGATTGGAACTGGCGGTCGCCTCTTGGTAAAATATCTCACCGGAAAATTCTTTTATGAAAAATCACAAATCACCCGCGTTGGAGTTGGGCTGATTTTTATTTTAGTGTTGTGGTATTTATTTAACGGTCCATACAAAGAAATTTTTGCCTGGAGCGTTATGGGATATAGCGTATTTCTGACCGCCAATTACGTGCGAATGATGGTGCAGTTTGTGAAAGAAAAAAATAATACATCTTTTTAGTTAGTAATGTGGCGGGCTTTTTTATATTCTTCTGACAGATTTTTACCATAGGATCCGCGCAGCATGTCTTCTAAAGGAACGGACTGAGCTTCAATAGCAATAGCATCAGGTAACGGAGCTTGAAAACGATAATGCGTTGCAACACGCGCGAGCCATTTTGTCATATCCTTCAGCATTCCTGCATGCGCCACTGGACAAGACACTTGCATTTCAGTGGGAACAATAACACCTTGAGCAATCAGGCTCTGAACATGCCGAACGTGTTCTGAGGAATAACGCACAACATTTGTTTCTGGATCACGCTCTAAGACCCCTGGCTTCATGCTGCTGTCAATTCGAAAATCAGGACTGTTATATGGAGTCGACATCGAAGCATTCCACAGCCCCATGCCGGTAGGTGAATCGTTATACATCCAGCCGAGCAAAAAAGAGACGAAATCTTGATGTGTTGCAGCTTTGTAAAATTCTTCAGCAGAAATCGGTCTCTTCTCTTCTTCAAGAAATTTCACCTCAATCATTTCATAGAGTTGTTTTACTATTAACAAGAAATCAAAATACTTCACAAAATCTCCTTGATCTTGAGGGTGAAACGTTTCAGCAAATGTGCGTAATGCTTGAACGGTCAAAGGTACTTGTTGTGCGTTTTGCCCAGACTCGTAATCTTGTTGCGCTATTAATAACGCATTATTCAATGTGATGACAAAATCGGTCCAAAAAAAACGATCCTGCGTCATGTCTTCTCCTCGCGGGATAGGCTGCTGAATGAAATATTCCCACTCTTCTTGAATCAAGTGGGCTAATAAAACCGATTCAATAATGCGAACCTTTTGTTCTTGCTGTGGATCCTCATCTGAAAACATCCGCAAAAGCGACTCTGGAGAAAAAACACCAACTTCTTTCATCTTTGCGAGCAGTTGATACAATCTTCTAACACTTGCTGAGGCATCTATTTTTTCTCCAGATGAAACACCTCGATCAATACGATGATACCGTATGCTTTCCCTACTCATAATCTACGCGTTATGCATTATGCATTACGTACGCGATCAACGTTCGAACGGAAAAGCCAGATCCGCCAGTTGGCGCATATGGCATCATTTGTTTTTCCACCATTGCAGGCCCTGCGATATCAAGATGTGCCCATGGAGTTTGTTTCACAAAATGCTCAAGAAAAAGCGCACCCATTGCACTGCCTGCCCAAATTGTTTTTGGTGCATTATCTAAATCTGCGACTGGGCTTTTGACGAGCGGGCGATAGTCTTCTGTTAGCGGCATTCTCCACCATTGCTCACCTGTCCGTTCACCAGCGACTTTCAACTGTTCATGCAACTCTTCATTGTTCGTGAAATACGCTGCGACTTCTTGGCCAAGCGCGTAAATAGCAGCGCCAGTGAGTGTTGCAACATCAATCACTGTGTCTGGTTTCAGATTTTTGACACTCCAGGCAAGCGCGTCTGCAAGGACAAGACGACCTTCTGCATCTGTGTTGGTGATTTCAATCGTTGTGCCGTCATAGGCTGTGACAATATCTCCAGGCCGTGTGGCTTTTCCAGAAATCATATTTTCCGTTGCTACAATTACACCGTGCACTTCAACGTCAATATTCAATTTTGTAATCACAGAAAATAACCCGAGAATACTTGCAGCCCCTGCCATATCCATGTGCATGCCATGCATATAATTTCCTGGCTTGAGTGAGAGGCCGCCAGAATCAAACGTAATCCCCTTGCCACACAGTGCAATCCGTTTTGTTTTGTTGGTTTTTTTCTTGGGAATGTATTTCAAATGAATAAACTGTGCTTCTTGGTCAGACCCTGCTGCAACAGCAAGTAACGCTCCCATGCCAAGGCGCTTCATATCGCGCTCACCGAATATCTTCACCGTTACACCAGACTGCTTTCCAATTCTGCGAGCTACATCAGATAACGCTTTTGGTGTGACATGCACTGCTGGTTCATTGATTAAATCACGCGCTGTAATTGTCGCTTGTGCCGTGAGCTCACCTTGCACAATACCTTTCTTTACTGCTGTTTGATTTTTTGCATCGACCACCAACGTCATTGTCTGAGGCAATGATTCAAGCCATTTTTTCTGTTCTACTTTTTTGTATTTGTAAAAACGATACGACGCGAGCTGCATGCCTTCGGTGATTGCCTGAGCAACATCAGCTGGTGTTGCATCTTTTATTGTCAACGCATCAGCGAGTAACACGATCTGTTGTGGCTTCACCACCGTCATTGCATTGAGTGCTGTCGCATAGGCGCGTCGAACACCTTCAAGTGTCAATTCGTTTTCAGCACCAAGTCCAATGAGCAACACGCGCTGCGCAGCGATTGTTGGCACGTCAAGAAAAAATGTTGCGCCTGCTCCGCCAGTAAATCCAGTTGTTTTCACTGTCTGTGTAATTGCACCATTTAATATGGTATCAATCTGTTTTGTTGCGGCATTCAGTGTTGGTAGGACTGCTTTTTTCGTTGCCGATTTTTTTTCTTCTGTCAAAATAACGGGAATCAATAAAACGTCGCACATGATTTGAGCGACTGCTGTTTTGGTTGTCTTCTGTGTTTGAAATTTCATAATACAATCATTCACTAAGGCTGATAAAAATACCGACCAACTTTTTTTAATTTGGCCAAAAGCCCTACCTGACTCTCTGGAGCTGGTCGCTGCTCTTGAAGTTCTTCTGTCTTTGTAACAAGAGTTCCTGGAATAACAACACCACTCTCTTGTGCAATTGCGGCAACACGATCCCATGATACCATTACCTGCCCTCCATCTCTCACGCCGGACTGTGGACGCAAATAATCACGTGCAACAAATAAGTCGATTTTATCACGGACAAATTGCTCAACCCTTTCTTTGCTATATTGATTACTGTGAATTTTTTCATTAATAGCATCAATGATATCAGTAAAAGCTGATTCATGTTCTTGAAAATACTGAATAACAGCGTCATCATCAGCATATTCCAAAACGTCATCATGCCCTAATTTATGTAATACTGTCTCATCGGCATGAGCACCTTCTGTGAGAGGGTCTTCATTGAAAGAAAATGTGTCTGCAGCAGAAGATTGTCTATTCCGAGATTCAACAGGTCGATTGCGATTTGGCAATGGCTCATTGTTGCGTTTTTTGATGTCACGAAGAGCTGCGTCCATTAATGCTTGATCCTCTGCTGAGGGCATTGGTACATCGTCATTAGAACTCTCCACTTGGTCTGCTACCTGTTTATGCTGATCAAACATTGGCTTTTGCGCACGCTCCTGTTGCGTTTTAGTAGAGGGCCGCTTAAAAATTTGTCCTTCCATAATACAAAAAGAGTAGCATATTTCTTTAAAAAAACAATAACGTCCCCTGATTGACAAAGGGAGGTGTTTTATGGCATGCTCAGTGTTCAATTTATACATTTTTTCATGAAACTTTCGATTATCGACTTACACGCCGTTGCTGCTGAAAAAGAAATTCTGAAAGGAATTAATTTAACAGTGGAGCAAGGTGAAGTGCACGCTATCATGGGGCCAAACGGCTCTGGAAAATCAACACTATCACAAGTGTTGTTCGGACATCCTTCCTATGAAGTGACTGGTGGTGATATTCAAGTAGATGGTGAATCAATCCTCGAACTCTCCCCTGACAAACGATCCCACAAAGGATTATTTTTGGCATTTCAATCACCACAAGCAGTTCCTGGTGTGAATATTGGCACATTTTTAAAACAAGCAATCAATAGCAAACGACGCGCTGCCGATCCTTCCTATAAAGGAATGCGGATTCGTGAATATCGCGAATTGTTGCACGGCACAATGGATGAATTATCAATGGATCGTGGATTTGCCGATCGTTATGTCAACGACGGCTTTTCTGGTGGCGAACGCAAAAAAACTGAAATTCTGCAGATGGCAATGCTGAAGCCACAGATTATTGTTTTGGATGAAATTGATTCTGGCCTTGATGTTGATGCACTGCGACTGGTGAGCTCTCATATCATGAAGCTCAAAGAAGAATTGAATTTAGGAATTATTATCATTACCCACTACCCTCGTATTTTGGAAGAGATTGTACCGGACAAAGTGCACGTTTTATTAAATGGAAAAATTGTCTCTTCAGGCACAGCTGAACTTGCAGACCAAATCGAACAACAAGGCTATGACTGGTTACGTATTTGAAAATCTTGATCGAGATACCTTCGATCATAAAAATACCGCTGACTATACAACTGGTAGTGAGCGTGGTGTCAGTGAAGCGCTTGTGCGCCGAATTTCTGCAGACAAAAAAGAACCAGATTGGATGCTCGACATTCGACTTGAAGGCTTGAAACTCTGGAATGAAAAACCATTGCCGACGTGGGGTGCGGATCTGAGCGCTGTCGCGTTTGATGACATTATTTATTATGCGTCGCCCGATGATGTTTCTGCAGACAACAAATCATGGGATGATGTACCAGATGATATTAAAAAAACCTTTGATCGACTCGGGATTCCGGAAGCGGAGAAAAAAATGCTTGCAGGGGTCGGCGCGCAATATGAAAGTGAAACAGTGTATCATCGCTTGAAGGCGGAATGGGAAGCGCTTGGTGTGATCTTTGAAGACATGGATGAAGCGGTAAAAAAACACCCTGAGCTCGTGCAGAAATATTTCATGAAATGCGTACCACCGAATGATCATAAGTTTGCGGCGTTGCATGCAGCCGTCTGGAGCGGTGGCACATTTTTATATGTGCCAAGTGGCGTGAAAGTGTCGCAGCCACTGCAAGCGTATTTTCGAATGAATGCCAAAAACATGGGGCAGTTTGAGCACACGTTGATTATTATTGAAGATGATGCCGAGGCGCACTACATTGAAGGCTGCTCTGCTCCAAAATATGGCAGCGATTCTCTGCACGCTGGTTGTGTTGAAGTATTTGTTGGAAAAAATTCACGCATGCGCTATAGCTCAGTCGAAAATTGGAGTTCAGATACCTATAATTTAAACACAAAGCGAGCGCGAGTTGGCGCGGACAGTCGAATGGAATGGGTTGGTGGAAATTTGGGATCAGGAGTGACCATGCTCTACCCCTGCTCCATCTTGCTTGGTGAGCGTGCCCATGCGGAACATTTAGGCATTGCCTTTGCTGGCCGCGGCCAATGGCAAGACACGGGAGCAAAGGTCTATCATTCGGCGTCTCACACCACGAGTAATATTGTCATGAAAAGTATTAGTAAAGATGGCGGGACATCGGTCTATCGTGGACTCGTGCAAGTCGCGCCACATGCAAAAGAAATTGTATCGAATGTAAAATGTGATGCCTTGATTTTAGATGCGGAGTCACGCTCTGACACGATCCCCCAGATGAATATCGACAACAACACTGCGACAGTGACGCATGAAGCAACAGCTGGAAAGATTTCTGATGATGCAATTTTTTACTTGCGGACACGCGGGCTCTCAGAAGACGAAGCAGTTGCAATGGTCGTGAACGGATTTATTGAACCGATTGTAAAAGAGCTGCCTTTGGAATATGCCGTTGAAATGAATCGGCTCATTGAAATGGAAATGGAAGG
>JBIIKE010000114.1:0-7160 GCA_044233365.1 Bdellovibrionales bacterium
CACTCATTATGGTCGTATTTGTCCGATTGCGACTCCTGAAGGTCCAAATATTGGTCTCGTTGGCCACATGAGTTCATTTGCTCGTATTAATGATTTCGGTTTCCTTGAAACACCATTCCGAAAAGTCGTAAAAGAAAAAGACGGTCGCATGCGTGTAACAGATGAAATTGTCTATCTTGATTCTTTTGAAGAAGAAAAAAGCACAACAACAGCTGCAACAACACAGATTGATGCTGATGGGTATTTCCTCGTTGAAAAAGCGGAAGTGCGTCACCACATGCAACCGACAATTATGGATGTCACAGAAATTGATTACATGGACGTGTCTCCAAAACAAATCATTTCTATCTCAACAGCTTTGATTCCATTCTTGGAACATAACGATGCGGTTCGTGCATTGATGGGAACAAACATGCAACGTCAAGCAGTTCCAACGATTAAACCGCAAGCGCCGATCGTCGGAACAGGTGTTGAGCTTCGTGCGGCAAAAGATTCTGGACAAGTAGCGGTTGCAACAGAAGACGGTGTTGTTGAACACGTTCAAGCGAACAAAGTAACCATCAAAGAAAAGTCTGGTGGATATAAAGAATACAATTTGAAATCATTCCAACGTTCAAATGCGTCAACTTCAATCAACCAAAAGCCAATTGTTGAAACAGGACAAAAAGTGAAAAAAGGTGATATTTTGGCTGATGGTGCATCAACACAAGGTGGAGAACTCGCGCTCGGTCAAAATGTTGTCGTGGCATACATGCCATGGGAAGGTGGTAACTATGAAGATGCGATCTTGTTGTCAGAGCGACTCGTGCAAAACGATCGTTACACTTCAATTCATATTGAGGATTACACAATCGATGTGCGTGACACAAAACTTGGACCAGAGGTGATCACTCGTGATATTCCAAATGTCTCAGAAGAAAAATTGAAGAACCTCGACGAAAACGGAATTATTCGCATTGGTGCGCAAGTTGGCAGTGGTGATATCTTGGTTGGAAAAATTACCCCAAAAGGTGAAACAGAATTATCAGCAGAAGAAAAATTGTTGCGTGCCATTTTCGGTGATAAAGCAAAAGATGTAAAAGATAGTTCCTTGTATTTGTCACATGGTGAGCATGGTCGCGTTGTCGATGTGAAGATTTTTAGTAAAGAAAATGGTGATAAATTGCAAGCTGGTGTGATGCAAACAATTCAAGTATCAATCGCTCAACTGCGTAAAATTCAAGTTGGTGATAAAATGGCTGGTCGTCATGGAAACAAAGGTGTTATTTCACGTATTGTTCCAGTTGAAGATATGCCATACCTCGAAGACGGAACACCAGTTGATATTATTTTGAATCCTCTTGGTGTCGTGTCTCGTATGAACTTGGGCCAGATTCTCGAAGCGCATCTTGGCCTTGCAGCACGAGCGCTCGGCTACACGGTTGCAACTCCAGCCTTTGCCGGTATTCCAGCAGAAACGATTCGTCAAGAACTTGAAAAAGCTGGCTTCCCACGAGAAGGTCGTATTCCACTGTTTGATGGTCGTAGCGGTGAGCAGTTTGATCAACTCGTGATGTGTGGTGTGTCATACATGCTGAAATTGAATCACATGGTTGAAGATAAGATTCACCAACGTTCTATTGGACCGTACAGTCTTGTGACGCAACAACCGCTCGGTGGTAAAGCACAATTCGGTGGACAGCGTTTTGGAGAAATGGAAGTCTGGGCGCTGCAAGCCTACGGTGCGGCATACACACTGCAAGAAATGTTGACGATTAAATCAGATGATGTCCCAGGTCGCTCGAAAGCGTATGAAGCCATCATTAAAAGCGAACCTATTCAAATGAAGAATGTTCCAGAATCATTTAATGTCTTGGTGCGCGAATTGAAAGGCTTGGCACTCGATGTTGAATTGCTCAATGATCAAGGAATTGCGATTGAAGATGAAGAGAATCGACCAAAACATATCGCTACTCCAGAAACTGCGAATGAATATTCAGAAGATGAGGGCATCATTCGGGTTGAACGAGAAACGCCAGATGAAGAGCCGTCAGAAGATGAGCTGAAATAATAATTAATCGACAACATACACATATGTCATTCTACGAAAACACCACACAAGTTGCCGATTTCTCAGCGATCCGTCTGAAATTGGCATCCCCACAAGAAATTCGTTCATGGTCTCATGGTGAAGTTATTCGTCCAGAAACCATTAACTACCGAACGCAGAAGCCAGAAAAAGATGGTTTGTTCTGTGAAAAGATTTTTGGTCCGTCAAAAGACTGGGAATGTTATTGTGGTAAATATAAACGCATTCGTTACAAAGGAATTGTTTGTGACAAATGTCACGTTGAAGTCACACGCGCAAACGTGCGTCGTGAACGCATGGGTCACATTGCTCTTGCAGCGCCGGTGTCACATATCTGGTTCCTTCGTGGCGTGCCAAGTAAAGTTGGCTTGCTCTTAAACCTTTCTGCACAAGCGCTTGAAAAAGTTGTGTATTTTGCAAACTTTATCGTCACTGACGTGAATGATGAGTTGCGTACTCAGACAATGGAGCAAATTGAGCAAGAATTAGAACAAAAGAAAAAGCAGATTAAAGCTGAAGCACAAGACAAAGTTGCGGAAGTGAAAAAACGTCGTGAAGTTGCGACAAAAGAAGCTGGCGGAAAATTGAAAGCAGCTGATGACAACAAGTTCGAACAAGAGCTCGTCAATATTTCTGTCTTGCGTGACGAACAGCTGAAAGATTTAGAAGATGCTGCCTCAATGGCGTCAAAAGAATTGAAAAATCTCGCTGTCCACCAAATTGTGTCAGAAAGTGAATATTATGACCTGTCATTGAAGTATGGTCATGTGTTTGATGCTGGAATTGGTGCGGAAGCCGTGAAGCAGCTCCTTGTGCGAATCGATCTTGCTGAAATGCAAAAAGCGCTTGAAGCAGAACTGCTGACTGCAACAAAGAATCAATCAAGTCGTGTGTTGCGTCGCTTGAAGTTAGTCAAGAATTTAATCAAGAACGAACTGCGCCCTGAATGGATGATCTTGGATGTGATTCCAGTGATCCCACCAGATTTGCGTCCGATGGTGCAGCTTGATGGTGGTCGTTTCGCAGCTTCTGATTTGAACGATCTCTATCGTCGTGTGATTAACCGTAACAACCGTTTGAAACGTTTGAAAGAATTGAATGCACCAGAAGTGATTCAACGCAATGAAAAACGTATGTTGCAAGAAGCAGTTGATGCGTTGATTGATAATAGTGCTCGTCATGGAAAAACCGTTACTGCTTCAACCGGACAAAAACGTCAGTTAAAATCACTTGCTGATATTTTGAAAGGAAAACAAGGTCGTTTCCGTCAAAATCTTCTTGGTAAACGTGTTGATTATTCTGGTCGTTCAGTAATCGTTGTGGGTCCGCATTTGAAACTGTATCAATGTGGTTTGCCAAAACGTATGGCGCTTGAATTGTTCAAATCATTCGTGATTGCGAAATTGATTGAACGTGAATATGTCTACAATGTTCGTTCTGCAAACCGTTTCATTGAATCAGATCGTCCAGAAGTATGGGACATTCTTGAAGAGGTCACACTCGACGCAACAGTATTATTGAATCGCGCTCCAACCTTGCATCGTCTTGGTATTCAAGCCTTCCAACCAATCTTGATTGAAGGTAAAGCGATCCAAGTACATCCACTCGTGTGTCCTGCGTTTAACGCTGACTTTGATGGTGACCAAATGGCTGTACATGTTCCTCTTTCAACAGAGGCGCGTCGAGAATCAAAAGAACTCATGCTCGCTTCACATAACTTGCTCAAACCAGCAACTGGTGAACCGATTGTGACACCATCACAAGACATCGTTCTGGGGTCATATTACATGACTGTTCAGCGAGAAAAAACAGACGATAAAAAACGTATGCTTGCATTTGCAAGTGCAGAAGAAGCACGTTTTGCGCAGCAAACAGGTCGTGTTCATTTGCAAGATCCTATTCTTGTGAAAATGGCAGACGGAGTTGTTGAAACAACAGCTGGACGCATCTTGTTCAATACCATTTTGCCAGAAGCGCAACAGTTCTTGAATGAAGTTGTCGACAAAAAAGTCTTGAAAGATATCATTGCTGAATGCCTTGCTGTTGAAGGTCCAGATCGTACAGTACAATTACTCGATGATGTGAAAGATATTGCAATTGAATACATCACGAACTCGGGTATGAGTTGGGGTATGGATGATGTGATGGTACCTGATTCAAAAGCTGGAATTATCGCCGGCGCAGAAAAAGAAGTCGAAGATATCCATCATAATTTTATGATGGGCTTACTGACTGATGATGAGCGTCGTGCAAAAGTTGTTGAAATTTGGACAGCAGCAAAAGACAAGGTCACTGACGAAGTGCAAAAAGTATTACCACTTGATGGTTCAGTTTTCGCAATGATTAACTCTGGTGCTCGTGGTTCATGGGGTCAGACAACGCAGATGATGGGTATGAAAGGTCTCGTGATTAACCCGTCTGGTGAAACAATCGAATTGCCAGTCAAGGCGTCATTTAAAGAAGGGTTCGATGTCTTGGAATATTTCATTTCAACACATGGTGCGCGTAAAGGTTTGACTGATACTGCGCTTCGTACCGCGAATGCTGGATACCTGACTCGTCGTTTAGTTGATGTTGCGCAAGACGTTGTTGTTGCAGCAGAAGATTGTGGAACAACTCGTGGATTTGAAATTTCTGAAAAAGAATCAACAGACATGGGTGAGTCATTAGCGAGTCGTATTCTCGGTCGTGTACTTGCGAAAGACTTGGTTGATGTAAACGGCAAAGTTTTGATCAAAAAAGGTACATTGGTTTCAACTGACGAACTTGAAAAAGTAAAAGGTCATGAGATGGAATCTGCAGTGATTCGATCAGTCCTCACTTGTGAACAAGATCGTGGCGTGTGTCAGTTCTGTTATGGTTTCGATCTCTCAAACAATAAATTAGCAGCTCTTGGAACAGCTGCAGGTATTATGGCCGCTCAATCAATTGGTGAGCCAGGAACTCAGCTTACTATGCGTACCTTCCATACTGGCGGTGTTGCTGGAGCTGATATTACCCAAGGTCTTCCACGTGTCGAAGAATTGTTTGAAGCGCGCCAATTAAAACGCGCGGCTGTGATTGCCGACGTTGATGGTGTTGTCAAAGAAATCGTGAAGGAAAATGGTCAGTATATCGTTCGCATTGGCTACGACGCTGATGTTGAAGAAAAATACACCATGAAGAAAGCTGACAAACTGCACGTCGAAGACGGCGCGAAAGTCAAAAAAGGTGCAGCCTTGTTTGATAACGTCGACGGAACAGTGAAAGCTCGTATTGCTGGAACAGTGAAGATCGAAAAAACAAAACTTTCACTGTATGGTCGTGAAGAACAAATTCGCGAATGCCCAGTGGTTCCAGGCTATGGTGTTTGGGTGAAAGAAGGCGAACTGGTTGTTGCCGGTCAACAGCTGACAGAAGGTTCATTGGACTTGTATGAATTACAAGCGCTTCAAGGAATCGATGCCGTGCATAAATATATCATTAAAGAAATTCAATATATTTATAGCTCGCAAGGTCAGAAGTTAAATGACAAACACATTGAAGTAATTATTCGTCAAATGCTGGCTCGTTTCAAAGTCTTAGATCCAAAAGGAACGGACTTAGTGAACGGCGATGTTGTCTCACGTTCTGCACTTGCTCGTGCAAATGCTGAAGCAGGTGGTAAACCTGCGGTGGTTGAGCCAGTGTTATTGGGTATCACTAAAGCATCGTTGACGGTTGATTCATTCTTGTCAGCTGCGTCCTTCCAAGAAACTGCTCGCATCTTAATTGATGCAGCTGTGTCTGGAAAAGTCGACAACCTCATGGGTCTGAAAGAAAACGTCATCATCGGTAAATTAATTCCAGTGGGAACTGGTTTCAAAATGCCAGAAGCTGGTGCGAAGACGAATGAAGACACAACCGAAGAAATCGAAACGCTGTAATTCAATACCGCGTTCGATTGCAAAAAACCCTCCTTTCCGGAGGGTTTTTTGTTGACGTATAATCAAAACTGGACAAACACGATATTTTTTGCTATAATAATAAAAATAGTGCAGTTTGTTTTTTATTTTTATGACATCTTCTGCAACATCTACCAACCCAGTCGTCCAAGAGCTCAAGGCAGTGCTGAGCAAAATGGTTGCAGAGACCAATGGTATTTCTCTCCGTAGTACCCTGGATTTGTTGCAGCAAACACACATTGATGGCTTTTCGGCTGAGGCGCATCAAGCAATTGATGAGTTTGCAAAGCTATTAACAGCCTTTCAAATCCGCCAAGTCCCAATTGATGAAGTGCTTGCGCATCCGTTTGCTCAAGCTCTTTTTGAATATTTTCATGATTTTGGACTCCATTTTCAAGAGCATCACACGCATTTAACCGGCGCGCTTGATGAATCATTCGTCTTCCCACGTTTGCAAGAAGCGTTGTCTGGCACACATGGCGCGCAAATTGCGAAACAAATTCAAGAGGTCTATGGAGTAGATGCAAAAACGCTCACAACACCAGAGAGTATTAGTCCATTATTGCGCTTGCGAGACGATGAAGCAGACAATCCATTTGTGCAATATTTGCGCAAAATGTTTTTAACAAAAGTAGTGTTAACAACAAAACAAGCGCATCATGACGCGGCCTATCACATGGCAGAGCGGCTTTGGAATGAAGCGAATGTTGGGTTTATCCGTTTGAAATGGACCTTTTCTCGGGCAAACTCAACGGGTGCGGCTGAAGAAATTCCTGGAATGGAACATTTGTCGTCTGAAGATATCACTGTCGCGCTCTATGAAGGCTTTCGTGATTTTCAATCCAAGCATCCTGAATTTTCTTTTGAGCTTGCTCCATCGTTTCGTAAAGAGTTAGATTTTTTTGACACAACACGTTTTGCAAATAAAGAAGAAGACATGAGTAATCAGGTCAATGAAGTGTTGGCGATTATTGATCATTATCCAGAGATCGCAAAAGTCATGACATCAGTTGATACGGTTGGAAATGAAATGCATTTTTATACCAAAGAAAATTACATGGCATTTAAAGCGCCATTTCGAAAATTACAATTCCGTGGATTTAAAATTCGCAGTCATCATGGCGAAACGTGGTATACACTGCGTCGTGGAATTCAGTCAGTTGATAATG
>JBIIKE010000036.1:0-7149 GCA_044233365.1 Bdellovibrionales bacterium
CGCCACCCCGGCTACTTCGGGGAACTCCTCTCCTACGGCGCGCTCGCTGCCATGCCAGCACCGTGTTTCTTCGCCACTGGCGACTGGTGGGCACTCCTGCCTCTCGCGCTGCTGGCGCAGGTCTGGGTGATCGTGATGATCCCCAATCTCTGCCGCCTCGAGGCGCACATGGAACAGACCCGCGGCAGCGCTTGGTGTGAATATGCCGCGCGCGTCCCAGTGCTGATTCCCTGGCCACGCGTTTCGTGGCGATTGGTGTTGGCAGCGGCGACGCTGCTACCCATCGCGGCGCTCACCTGGAGCGCCTGGCAGTGACTCAAAGCGGGTCGGAAAATAACGTAAGCAGACGGCTTGCAGTATCTTCCGACCCAATCCCCCCTCCTTTTTATTATTCAAACACGAGCAAAAATTTCTTGACTCACGGAAATGAAAATGGTAATTCTCTGATTTATCCGTTGGATGAACAATGCGAATGGTTCGCAGATTTCTACCAACAACGATCTTTCAGAAAAAACGGAGACTCTCATGTCAAAGTCCACTAGCAATGGTGATTCGATTCCGAGCTTCACCTTCAGCGAGAAGTTCAAAATTATGCTTCATTTTTATTTGGCGGGCGCTTTCATTCTCGCAACGAGCCTGATTCTTGGACAGGTCTGCTCACTTGAAGTAACGACCTCCATCAGCTTGATCATGTGCGGCTTCATGTGGGGCGGACTCGAGTTGTCCGCGATCCACATGGCCGGACACTACGTCCGGGAATGGTGGACCAAGCTCGGCCGCATGATCTCGGCGGGCCTTTGGGGCTACGCCCAACATCACAAAGGCCACCACAAGGCAGAGACCCGGGCTGGCGCACGCGAAGATCCGGCTGCGGTGGATTTTCGAAAGCGACACCGGGCAACGCCGTTTGGCGCCTGGATCTTCATCGTCACGGGACACCTTCTGCTGGCAGCTCCCCTGATGATCATCCTGACCTGGCTCGACTTCGGCACCTGGGCGATCATCTGGCCGACTTGCTTCTGGGTCGGGACGATCAGCTTCTACGCCTGGTACGAAATGGTCCACTGGGTCACGCACTGGCGGCCCAGCATGCAGCGCAAGCATCCGTGGATCTACACTTGCCTACGCTCGACGGAGCACCTGGCGCACCACGTCCGGCCGCTCAGCCGGTTCGGGATTTACCCGATGTTCCAGGTGATCGAGCTGTTGCCGCACTGGCTCGTGCGGTTGCCGTTCGACATCTTGAGACTCCTCGAGCGGCTCGTGGGCCTACTTCCGTTCGTGCAGCGCTGGTTTGCAAGCTTCGTCGCCGCCGCGGACACAGCCCTTGCGGATGCGAGCGCTGGACCAGCCGCCGCTCCAACCAAACAACGAGAGACAACCTACGGAAAATAACGGACTAGGTGATTTCAAACATCACCTAGTCCGACGCAGTTTCTTTATTCAAAAACCTACTTGAACTTCATCCAGGCGATATTCCGCTCGAGCTTATCGCCGCGGCGTGCGGAATAGAGTTTGTCATCTGAAAATGTTGACCGCTTCACAACTTCAATATTTTTCAGTGGAATTCCAACGTCTACTAACTGATCCACATTCGCCTGCCACAAATCGACCGTATATTTCTGCTCCCCACTTTCATCTTCTGGTAATTCTGTCACAACACTGCGCGAAAATTGCCGCGCCACTTCAGCGCCAACAATAAAATCTTGCGGCCCAATTGCTGGGCCAATCCCAACAAACGTTTTCTGCACACTGATCTGCGCTTCTTTGCGCAGCCACTCAACAGACTTACGCGCAATTCCAAGTGCTGTTCCCCGCCAACCAGCATGAATCACTGCGAGAATCTTTTTCTGAGAATCATAGAGAAAAATAGGCACACAATCAGCCACGCGAACTGAAATTCCAACACCTGACTCACGCGTCGCCAAAGCGTCAACTCCTGGCACCAAATCTGGCAATCGCGGCGAAGTCACCACTGCCCAAGCAACGCCAGTTTTATGCAGCTGTTCCCCTTGCACCAACCCATCTGGGACCACATCAGAAATTTCGGTCATTCCGTGCTCAAGTTCTGGAAACCGTGAAAGATTTTTAAAATGAATCATAGGAAGATTTTGCCATAATTCGACAAAAAAGACCATTCTTGTATAAGATATATCCATGAACACTTCTTCCACACAAGACGCAGCGGCAGATTTACGTGTCGCGATCAATCAATACACGATCGGAGATCTCGACACGATTCTCAATGGCAATATTGAATGGCACAACGCATCAGCTTTGACGAAAGCCCTTGGTGAATTTATCGCCCAACCTGAGATTGCAAGACAACCACTCAGCGCTCTTGTCCACTGGCTCGCCTGCAGTCACGCAACAGAGACTATGATGGACAATAGGGGGATTGCGGATTCTCGAATTAATCATATTACAATTGCAACAAGCCTCGTCAGTCGTATTCTGCAAGCAGTAGAAATAAATAACCGCACATCACATGATCGCGTTGGTGTTTCTGACACACGCGGCGCGGCATTTCAACCTCAATACACTGACGCAGCCGCTCGTCTCAGTCATGCGTTTGTTCAATTTTTACGCAGCAGACCAACGACAGAACCATCGCTGCTCCAAAACGCTATATTCGATGAAGAAATTTTGCGCGCAAATCCGACTGAACTCCCTCCGATTCTTCCACCAGAAGCACGCCAACCTGAATCAACCGATACCGCAGAAGTTCGACGTCAACCCTTGCGACGCTAGCTTACTCCATCGCGGCTTTGAGGTCTGTGACAAATTGTTTAATTTCTTCTTTTGTATGCGTCGCAGCAATTTGCGCACGAATTTCGTCGCGACCTTTTGGTACAACGGGGTAACTAATGTTTGTTACTAAATACCCACGATCAAACATCGCTTGAACAAGCGCTTTTGTTTTTAATGTTTCACCAATCAAGACTGGTTGAATTGGATGGTCTGATGGCGCTGCAAGTTCAATCCCCGCTTCTGCAAGCAACTGCTTGAAATAGACAATGTTGTCTTGTGATTGTTTAAGCAGCTCAGTCCCTTCTGCAGAATCCACAATTTCAACAGCTTTGAGTGCCGCTCCAGCAGTGCCTGGTGAAATGGAGTTACTATAAATATACGTCGCTGAAGATTCACGGAGATAATCAATCAACACTTGGTCACCAACAACATATCCACCGTCTGCACCAAACCCTTTGCCGAGTGTGCCGACGAGCAAATCTGCTTTCACACCTTCGATTTCTTCAACACCGCGACCGGTTGCTCCACACGCCGCGACACCATGACAATCATCAACGACCAACAGAATGCCTTGTTCATATGAGCTTTGATGTTTGTCGATCACCGCTTGCATCTGCGCAAGATGTTGATATTCACCGAGCATTGAAAACACACCATCAGTCACAATCACCACGCGCTTATGTTTGCCGGTATATTCTGTCAGCAACCGATCAAGATCCGCAATGTCCATATGCTCAAAAATCAGACGGCTGTCTTTTGCAAGACCTGAAATTCGTACACCGTCGATAATACTGCGATGATTAAGCGCATCAGAAATCATCAGCACATCTGAATCAATTAATGCATCTTTTGTGAGGCCATTCACCAAACAAAACAGCACAGCAAGATTGGTTGCAAAGGCAGATGAATACACAATCGCATCTTCACGACCATGAAATTTCGCGAGGGCTTTTTCAAGATCACGATGGACTTTGAGTGACCCAGAAATAAACCGCACTGCTCCCGGCCCTGCGCCGTACTGTTCAGACGCCGCATGTTCTGCTGCTTTCACTTCTTTGTGATGCCGCAGTCCAAGATAATCATTTGAATTGAAAATGCCGTACTCTTTCCCTTCGATTACAGCTTTTGGGAAAGCATCTGTTGAAAATCCTTCAATAATACGTTCTCGACGCTTTGTAATACCAGCCGCATCAATACGATCAATTTCGGCTTGCAGCATGCTGCGGAATGAATCATTCATAGAATTATTGGATACCAAATTTTTTCTTGAGCTCGAGAATCATGACTTCCGTCATTTTCGTTAAATCAAACGCATGATTCCAACCCCAATCTTTTCGAGCAGCTGCATCGTCAATTGTTTGTGGCCAAGAATCTGCAATGGCTTGTCGGTGGTCTGGATTATACGTCACTGCAACCGGCAACTGTTTATTGATTTCTTCTGCAAGTTCCTGCGCAGTAAACGAAATCGCCGCAAGATTATAACTTGTGCGGACAGTCAAGGTTTCTGCAGGTGCGTTCATCAAATCAATTGTTGCTTTTACTGCATCATCCATATACATCATTGGCAGTTTTGTTTCTGGCTTCACAAAACAATCGTATTTGCCAGTTTGTAATCCGTCATAAAAAATTGCAACAGCAAAATCAGTTGTTCCTCCGCCTGGTGGCGTCTTCCAACTAATAATTCCTGGGTAACGAACACTGCGGACATCAACACCAAACTTATTGAAATAGTATTGGCATAATAATTCACCAGCCACTTTTGTCACACCGTACATGGTTGATGGCTCAAGGACCGTGTGTTGAGGTGTATCAACGCGTGGTGTTGTTGGACCAAATGCCGCAATCGAGCTCGGCCAAAAAATGCGGAGTTTGTATTCAACAGCAAGATCGAGCACATGCCGCAATGAATCCATATTGGTATTCCACGTAAACACTGGATCAACTTCCCCTTTTGCACTCAAAATTGACACTAAATGATAGATTGTATCAATATTGTGCTCTTCAATAATTGCACGCATTTGTTCTTTATCAGTCGCGTCACATTTCACCGCAATACCATCAAAATCGTCTGGTAAGGTGTTGTTATAGCCTGCGATAACGTTGTCTTTGCCGAATTGTTGTTGAAGCGCTGGAACGAGCTCTGAGCCAATTTGCCCGAATGCGCCAGTAATGAGGATATTTTTCATGCTCAGACTATAGCATAGTTACCCAAAATTTCGAAAAAATTAGTTAAATCAACTAGCTTATTGGCACTCTTTATTCAAAATACGTTCGCGAATTTTTTGTTCGTCTGTTTCTTCAAATACAGTTTTTAGATTCAGGTCGTCAGATCGGTCAATACAATATAAATATATTTGTTGTGTCTCATGAATATAATCAATATAGAATTCACGCTCTTCATCAGCGAATACTGCATCACTTTGTCCGTGTGGAAGAACTTCAAATATTGCATTTGGATATTGCTCAAGAAATAATTGGATGATGGTATTATTTTTCATGTTTTGTGTTCGCTGTTCAACTTCTTTATCTAATTTTTTTCCATACAAAAAATCAGCAGCAAAAACAAAAACAGGGATCGCCAGCATTAGGATAAGGAATAAAATAAATTTTTTATTTGTCATAGTTTATTCTTTTATTTCCCAACCTTGATAAATACCTGGTGTACAAATAGACTCATCCTGAATCATTATTTTAAATTCATCAGGCGTAATATTTTTTACTGGCCGACTCTCCAACTGACTACCTTCACATACTAAATAAAGACGCTTATATGAATCTGTTGTTAAGGCAAATTTTGAATCTTTTAGTTGAACATGATAACGAATTGCATAGTTACGACCATATAGCTTTTCCTTTACCACTCCAGGATACTGTTTTTCAAAAGCTTGAAATATTTCATCTTTCTGCACTGTCCTGTAAGCTCGATTTGCTGGTTGATAAAATAAATACCCCCAGATAATAAATATAAGACACAAAATAATTGCGCTGACTGATACAGCAATAAGAATATAAATGGAGATTTTTTTCATTGGATAAAAAATATTATTCTGACTTTTGATTAAAAAAGTTCTGAGGATTAATGGTAATCGTAGTGATTTACTACTAATCCTCAGAGAAGACCTCAGCCTGACAGCTACCGCATCTGCTTGAGCTGCATGTGCGCCATGTAGGAGTCGAGTGACTTCGGCCAACAGGCATAGACACTGTGCTGTCCGTTGCCGTCGTTCTTATAGATCTCGACGCCGTAGTGACCCTCCCAGGCCCAGAGGTAGAGGCGAGGCCACCAGTGGGACGAGTAAGCCTTCAGCTTGGACTGTTGCCCACGGTAGTCACGGTTCATCCAGAAGCTAACCACCCAATCATCGTTGCCGCACTGTGCCGGCTTCGTGTAGAAGTAGCAGTTGGGTGACCAGATGTTGGAGTAGTTTGTTCCCGAATCATAAGGCACTTGACCGAAACCAATCATGCGACCGTCCTTGTAATGACAGTCTGGCATCCAGGCCGGCGGCGCGGGCTTCTGGCCATCCACATCGACTGTGCCTTCCGGCCCGTGCGGGATGCCGAAATACTCGATGGCGTCGATGAGACCCTGACGCTCCTGGGGGCTCATACCCTCGACGACGGTGAAGTCATCAACCTTGAGCTGTTCAACAACCTGAACCACCTCGTCGTAGGTCCACCCGCGGAACTCTGCGGTCTCGTCGAACTTGTTGACATCATCGATCTGGCTTTCGCTGCTCGACTCCTCCGCACAGCCGCCGGTGAAGACTGCGATGACGAAGGTGAAGACAAGGCACAAGGTGTGCCAGGGATTGAGGCGCATGGCGCGCTCCATTATTTTGCTCACTGCGGGTTAGTTTGCTGGGCTTCAAGTTACGAAGCAGCAGCAGGTGCAATGAGTCTGGACGAATCTCTTCGCCAGAAGGAAAGGCGCGAGGGTGGGCCCGGTCTTCTTTCTGGAAAGTGATTCACTTATTTTGTTAAAGAGTTATAGTATAAGGATACGGAAATCTTATGAACATTGTATATGGCGAAAAAACGCCACCTGGGGAAAACTCAAAAATATTTAATGTTAGAGAAAAAATAACCCTTCAAAAATAAAAAATCGCCAGAAAATGACCTATTCCCGTTTCCTTGCTATTTTGCTACTGTTTATCTATGAGTAAAATTCGGCAACAATTATTTGGAATCCCTCTCACCGACCTCTCGTTTGAAACTGTCATCCAAACAGCGCAAGACCGTGCGACTAAAAACCAAAACACCTGGATTGTAACAGTCAATCCCGAAATTTTGTTGCACGCTCATCGCAATCCGGACTACCACAATCTACTCACTCAAGCGGACATGCGGGTTGTTGATGGTTTTGGTGCAAAACTTTTCTCCGGTGTCACACACCGC
>JBIIKE010000067.1:0-4310 GCA_044233365.1 Bdellovibrionales bacterium
TGGCGGTAACAAGCAGTGATTCATTTCCTAAAAATCCTGTATCAGTGCGTGTCAGTGAAATTCAGGCAGTGAATGATGCCGAGAAGATGAATACGATTGCTCCAACGAACGATGGAACATATGTTGTCTATCGTGATCGGTTTGTTGGCTTTCAACCAGCGCGTACGTTAATGGGTTACTATAATAAAAAGGTCGTCATTGAATTTTCTGGACAAACATTACCTGAAGCGTTGGTGACTCTGAGTTTAGATGCGCCAACAGTGCGCACACACGCTGCTTACGCTGACAAAACTGGACAATGGTCTGTTTCTATTGATGCGAGTAAGCTTCCTGCTGGAAACTATAATGCAACCATGCGCGCGTCACTTGATGATGCCGTATCCGATACGCAGGTTGTTGGCACGTTTGCCGTTTATACACAAAATAAATTGAGCAACATGACATGGATTGCGATTATTATCGCAGGCCTTGGGATTATCATGTTGCTAACTATTGTGAATGGTGTAATGCTTTTTCGCAGAGGATGATTAAATATGTTGCGCAATATAAAAAGAGCTCTGTGAGAGCTCTTTTTATATATTACAGTAATGTGACAGAGGCAACTAAATCGCCATCTTGTTTAAAGCGCATGAGGCGCACGCCTTGTGTTGCGCGGCCCAAAACGCTCACTCCAGCGAGGGCTTGGCGAATCACTTGGCCTTTTTCAGAGATCATGACAATGTCGCGTTCCATGTCAGTGTCTTTTAACACAATCGCAGTAATGATTGGTCCAGTTTTTTCTGTGACTTTGGCAGTTTTCACACCAGAGCCGCCACGACCTTGTTGTTTGTACTCAGTAACGCCAGTGCGTTTTCCAAAGCCATTGCCCATGACAACAAAGAGTTGCTCAACTGCTTCATCTTTTTTACTCACAATACCCATACCAACAACCGCATCGTCACCTTTGAGTTTCATACCACGAACGCCAGCCGCTGTGCGACCCATTTCACGAACGCCATTTTCCGCAAATCGAATTTGCATGCCATTTTTTGTGACCATCATAATGTCGTCTTTTCCAGTTGATGGCTGCACCCAGAGTAATTCATCACCAGATTTAATTTTCAGTGCAATCAATCCAGAGCGGCGAACAGATTCAAAGCTCTTGATGTCGGTTTTTTTAATGACACCTTGTTTTGTTGCCATCACCAAGTATTTGTATGAACTTGTCGCAAGATCACTGATTGATAATGTTGCTGACAAGGTTTCATCACTGCCAAGTTGCAAGAAGTTCACAATTGCTTGACCTTTGGTTGTTCGAGAAATTGCTGCTGGAATTTCATAGGCCTTTAATTGGAATACTCGTCCCTTTGAAGTGAAAAACAAAATGTCATTATGGGTGTTGGTTTGGAAGATTTCTGAAACAGAATCTTCTTCTTTGGTGGTTAGTCCAACAACACCTTTACCGCCACGATTTTGTTTTTTGAATGTATCTGGTGGAAGACGCTTGATGTATCCATCTGATGTAATCATTACAACCGTATCTTCTTTTGGAATCAAATCTTCTTGAGAAAATTCACCAACTGCGTGCTTGATCACTTCTGTCCGACGATCTTCGCCGTAGATATCACGAATTTCTTCGAGCTCTGTGCGAACAACTTTTTGAATATTTTTCTTACTGCTCAAGATTTTTTTGAGTTCATCAATCAGCTTTTTCTTTTCAGCGAGTTCCTCTTCAACTTTCAGCTGCTCCATGTTGACGAGAGATTGCAAACGCATGTCAAGAATGGCGATTGCTTGGCGCTCTGTCATCCGGAATTTTTTCTGCAAGTTGTTGCGGGCGTCCTCGCGGTCTTTTGATTTTTTAATCGTCTTGATAATATCATCGATATTTTCAAGCGCCATCAGTAAACCTTCTAAGATGTGCGCACGGTCTTCCGCTTTTTCAAGATCATAGCGAGTCCGTCGCTCAACAACCAGTTCACGATGTTTTAAATATTCAACCAACATCGTCTTAATGTTCATCACGCGTGGTTGAATACCATCAACCAATGCGAGCATGTTTACATTGAAATTCGTTTGCAGGGGAGTGAGCTTGTAGAGACGGTTTAAAATCTTTTGTGGGTAGGTGCCTTTTTTGAGTTCGATGACAACGCGCACACCATCGCGATCTGATTCGTCACGCAAGTCTTTGATGCCTTCAATTTTTTTGTCTTTCACCAGTTCGGCAATTTTTTCCACTAATGACGCTTTGTTTTGGAGGTATGGAATTTCTGTAATAATAATACTGAAAATGTCAGTTTTATCTTCAACGATTTCCGCGCGACCACGCATGACGATTGGTCCTTTGCCAGTTGCGTACGCATGTTTAATATCATTGATATTATAAATCATGCCGCCCGTTGGAAAGTCTGGACCAGTCACATGTTCCATGACTTGTTCAAGCGTTGTTTCCTCATCATCTAATAACGCGATTGACGCATTGCAGAGCTCACGCAAATTATGTGGTGGAATACTCGTTGCCATACCAACCGCAATACCCATTGTTCCGTTGAGCAAGAGATTCGGAAATTTTGCTGGAAGGACGCGTGGCTCTTGGTGCATGCCGTCGTAGTTTGGCATGAAGTCAACTGTATTTTTTTCAATATCAAGCAGTGCTTCTTCTGCAAGCTTTGTAAGCTTGGCTTCAGTGTAACGCATGGCAGCGGCTGAATCACCATCCATTGAACCAAAGTTTCCTTGTCCATTCACCAGTGGTTGGCGCAATGAAAAGTCTTGCGCAAGACGCACCATTGAGTCATAGACAGCTGTATCACCATGCGGATGATATTTACCAAGCACTTCACCGACCACAGTTGCTGATTTCCGGAATTTCGCCGTTGATTTCAAGCCAATGTCCCACATCGCGTAGAGAATACGACGATGAACCGGTTTTAGACCATCGCGAACATCTGGGAGCGCACGCATGACAATGACTGACATGGCATAGTCAATGTATGAGTCTTCCATTTCTTGCACAATGCCACGCTCTCGGACATTGATGTGTGCTGCAGCGTTTGGATCAATCACTTGCTCAGGAGCCGCAGTGTCTGTGTCGCTCATTCGCGCGCCGCGGAGTGGTTTTTTGGATTTCGATGTTGCCATAACGTTCAATTACTATTGGTCTTGTGAATTATTTCTTCGGAAAATGCTGTCAGTGGTTTTTTTGAGAGAATCAATGCCGGGTTTTGTGTATTGAGTGGTGTTTTGAAAAAAGGATTGTGTTGGGACAGTGTTGTTTCGCTCCGCACTGCTTTGCCATTGCCAGGTGGCGAGCCAACCAAGAAAGATAATGAGGAAGGCGAGGGCGACCAGAACGGCAAATTTGCGCTGTTCTTGATCCATGTTTTTCAGAGGAGAGGACCGCTCTGGCACGTTTGCCTCTTTCGAGGATTGTTCTTCCGGCTTCATATTAAGGTATTAGTCAGCTGAGAGAATGATGATTTGCGTTTCTTCTGCAGGGAGTTGTTTTTCTTTGAGGATAATTTTACTTTCTGGTTGTGGGAGTTTTACGCCCATTTCTTTTTCAAACGCGTCGAGTGAGTCGAGTTTGGTTTTGACGCCTTTTGTCGCATATTGAATCGGGATGATGACACGCGGTTCAATGTGCGAAATCAATTTACCGATGAGTTTTTTGTCGCCAGTTACCGGAATGAAGAGGATGTCGACACCTTCGAATAATTCCAGATCAGCCGTTGTGAGCTCCACTGGTTCAGTGCCGAGATGCGCGAGGCGCATGCCTTCTGCTTCGATGGCATACATCGTTTGGCCGTTTGCGGCTTGGGTTCCATAAAAGAAGACACCATGAATTTCATATTCACCAGCATTTTGAACAACGACAGGATCGCCTTGAAGACGGTCAATGTTATTGGTTTCTGGATTTTCAAGATCTGTGGTTGCGACAATGTCGACTTTGAGCTTTGGCATTGAAAGGCCAGTCTCATTTTGGTAAGGGTTGATAATGACGTTAATGTCACCTACTTGGAGCTTCACGCAGGAGAGTCCGTGCCAGTAAATATGCATAAAATAGTAAGAAATTGTCAGGATTTATAGGCGAAGTATAGCACGAAACCGCCTCTTGAGCCAAGGGAAAAATACCGGGCTTTTTATTGTGTTTTCGGCTGGAAAATAAAGATTTTTAGGCTGTTTTTGTGCTCATTTTTGAGATGTTCTATATTGACTTCTTCTGTTGCTTCTTTTACACTGCGTTGTCAATCCAACAAGCGGAATTCACCGCGGATTGATGTTCCTTGACCCTCTCGGTCAGGATTGGAGGTACGATGTCTAACAAGGCA
>JBIIKE010000099.1:0-2760 GCA_044233365.1 Bdellovibrionales bacterium
ATGAGTAGTCTCGCGATCGTTCTGCTGATATTTGTTGTGAAGGAGAGCTTTTTTAGCACTCCATTGACCGTAATAGCAGAAAAGGTCATTGCCGAAGGGCTTTATGTGCAAGACCGCCGCACAGGTCTGTGTTTTTTCTACGTTGAGCACGGGTCTCGACGTATGATCACCAACGTGCCCTGCACAGAGGCCGTTATGAAGGCTGTCTTCGCCAATGACGAAGGCAACTGAAGTTGTTGTCTCGTCTCGTCGCCCTTGCCCCGAAGTGCCAACACAACACATCTCATGGAGGTTGTTGTCGCGGTGCTTCGGGATTTGTCTTATTAGAATCTCAATGCATTCATAGTCAACTATAATATTCGAATGAAAATCGAATATTAATTATCCTGTACTTCAAAATTTTGATCTTGACTCCTTCTTTCTCTTCTTTTACACTGCGTTGTCAATCCAACAAGCGGAATTCACCGCGGATTGATGCACCTTGCCAATCGGGCGAGGTCTGGAGGGAGTCATGTGCGACGTCATTGCCCTTAGTGTCTTTGTCTTGGTTTTCTTCGGCCTTCTTTTGAAGGCCTGCAAGATCATCATGGGCTTTTTTATACAGGAGGATGATTGATGGGCATGACTCTTATTTTTTATTAAAAACGACCAGGATTTTCCTGGCCGCTTCCATGAATATTCTCGCGCTGGAGAACTATTCTGCTGCTTTTTCTTCAGCAACTTCTTCTTTTGCTTCTTCAGTTTTCGCCTCTTCTTTTTTTTCTTCCTTCTCTTCTAAGCCTTTTGGCTTTTCTGTGAGTTGTTTCAAAGACAGTCCAAGACGATGATTGTTTGGTTCAATGCTCACGATTTTGAATTTCGCTCGCTCACCAATTTTCAAGACATCTTCTGGAGATGCGATTTTCTTCCAAGAAAGCTCAGAAATATGAGCAAGACCATGAATGTCATTGTCGAGTTCAATAAACGCGCCAAATGGATTTAGTTTCAATACTGTTCCTTCAACAACATCTCCGACATTGTATTTTTTTGCAACTTCAGCCCATGGATCAGTTTGCAAACGACGGATTGACAACGAAATTTTGCCGTTCTCAATACTGATAATTTGGGCTTTAACTTTATCACCAACATTGATAATTTCTTTTGGATTATCAATACGTTGCCATGCAAGTTCAGAAATATGAACGAGACCTTCTAAGCCATCGCCAAATTCCACAAACGCACCAAAATCAACCACACCGGTCACCAAGCCATCAACAACATTTCCAACAGCGTAGTTTGAAAGCTGTACTGATTGTTCGTCTGCTTTTGCAGCTTTTTCTGAGAAAATCAGCTTATTATCAGCTTCATTGACGTCAATAATGCGCAATTTGAAGTATTCGCCCATGTATGTTTTGAGGCGTTCCAAGATTTTTGACTTGTTTGCACCTTCAACACGTGGGTAATGCTCAACAGTGAGTTGAGATACTGGCAAGAAACCAGTCACGCCACCAAGACGGATGATAACACCACCTTTATTGGCATCGACAACTAAACCTTCAACGATTTCTTTGTCTTCGTATTTTTTCTGAAGTTCATCCCAGGCTTTTTTGTGACCAGCTTCACGGAATGAGAGTTCGAACACGCCAAGTTCGTTTTCTGGTTCAACAACAGTGACTGACACTGGATCTCCAGGAAGGAGGTCTTTGAACATGCCTGATTCGTCAACCAATTCTGGCCCACGAACGATACCACTGGCGATACCATTTAAATCAATGTGCACTTCATTATTCCGCGCACTAATAACAACGCCGTCGACGATATCGCCAACAACTGGGAGTGTAACATCAGCATTGGACTCTAAAAGTTCGTCCATTTGATGTGATTGTGTTTTTTGAGACATAAAAACAACGAAAATGTTAACCGAATTGCCTTTTCAGGGGCAGATTGCGGCGGACCTACAACAAAAACCAGAGGGTCCAATGAATTAAATATGTTGAAAGAGTGTACCAGATTGCGGTTGGTTTGGCAAGTCTAGTGATTGCGCCCTTAGAGCTTGATTTTTTTGTATAAATATACTATAGTTCGCAGTCGCTCATTTCTTGCTGTTCGACGCACGGTGCGTAGAATATGTGGAAATTGAGTGTACTTTGGAGGTTGCCATGGCCAAGCGCATTGATTTTCGAACGATTCCTTTTGTTGTCCGTACCAACCCGGACGGATCCATAACCCTGATTGGCGGAGGACTTGAAATAGACCTACCCTCGACAGATAGTTGGCCTGCGGAACAGGCCACTGAGGTGGATACGCTTGAAGCATTTTTGGATTCTCTCGTCTCTGTAGTTACTTTTTCTACAGATCCACGAGAAAACAATAAGATGATCATAGCGTTTCAGAGGATTTTGTTTGCAAAAGAAGCTCAAGAAGCTCATGGAGAAAGGCCCCAGGCTTCCAAATGGGCTGCAGATTGGGATCTCAAGGCAAAAAAAACCTACGAACCACTGTGGCTCAGGCTTAGGGTAAGAGAAATTATCGGGATTTCTCTGGACGATGTCCATTCCCATGGTAAAACGCAGATGCAAGATGCCATGCGATGTTGGCTCGCCAGTGTCAATGCTCGTTTCAACTCATTGCTCGAGTTTGGGCAAAAGCCTTAGAGCTTTAAAGCCTGCTTCCTGCTCGAGTCCGGCCCGCTGCGCTGCTCATGAATTTCATGGGTGGCGCGGCAACAGTTTTTTATTACATTCATTGCTTTTTTTACTTGATTCGATTATAGTGACGCGC
>JBIIKE010000037.1:0-7035 GCA_044233365.1 Bdellovibrionales bacterium
TCGCGATTATTTATTAATCGACACAGCCGGAATTCGTAAACGCAAAAATGTCAGCAGCGGTTGGTCAGACAAGAGACTCGGTATTATTGAACGCCAAAGTGTGAGTCATGCAATTCATGCGATCAATCGTGCGGATGTCGTTGTGCTCGTGATGGAAGCGCAAAAACGGATGTCGAGTCAAGATAAAAAAATTGCTGACATGGCGGTTGAGAATGGTAAAGGGTTGATCATGGTCTTGAACAAATGGGATTTGATTGAAGACAAAACGCCGACGACAATTAATGAGTTTGCGGATTATTTTCATGCTGAATTGCCGTCGTTGCGGTGGGCGCCCATGGTGTTTGTGTCTGCGAAAGAAACGGTGCGTGTCCGCGAGTTACTTGATGTCGTGGCAGATGTCGCGGCGAATTATAGCTTGGAAGTCAGCGACGAAAAATTAGCGGACGTGTTTGCTGTGGCGCAGCGGATGTATCATCCAAAACAGACCGCGATGCGAAAATATCGTAAGCGCGATGCCAAATTACAATCGTTGACACAGATTGGCGTGAAACCTCCCCGCTTTTTATTCAAAGCCAAATATCCGAAAGACGTTCCAAAAGCAATTATCAATATTGTGGAGCGTGAATTACGTGAGCAATATGGTTTTGCTGGCGTGCAGATTATTATCGAAGTGGCATAACGTGATATACTGCTCATTGTATGGCAGAACAAAAGAAATTCAGAATGGTTGTCGGATTGGGAAATCCAGGTAAAGAATATCAACACACCCGACACAATATTGGTTTTCATGTGCTCGATTCGATGCATCTAGATTTTCGGTTTGAAAAAAAATTTAAAGCCGACATTGCTGTGACGTTTGATTGTATTTATGTGAAGCCGCAGACGTTTATGAATCATTCCGGTGAAGCGGTTCGAGCAATTGCGGATTATTACAAAATTGCAGCGTCTGACACAATTGTCGTGTATGACGATAAAGATATTACGTTTGGCACCATTCGCTTGCGCAGCGGCGGATCATCAGCTGGGCACAACGGCGTGCAGTCAGTGATTGATCATTTGGGAACGTCAGATTTCCCACGCGTGCGCATTGGGATTCAACAAACTGAACAACGAACTCATGACGCAGCATCTGATTTTGTATTATCGAATTTTAGTGAGTCAGAAGCTGTCGTTCTAGAAGAAATTGCGGAGTCAGCAATCGGTGCGATTGTATATATTTTAGATAACGGGATGTCGAAAGAGCAGCATACGGATTTAGAGGTTGAGCTCTAGTCTGCAGCCACTTGCGGGGAAGCATCTCCCAAAAACCCGACGCTCGGCACGCTCGCTTACGGGAAGGTCTTCGACCTTCTTATTGTTTTTGGTGAGATACATTCCCCTCCGTGTCTGCAATAACACTTCACTAAAGGCCGGAGGTGAGACTTCACAGACTCCGTGACCATGAACGGAGTGTGGTCGAGGAGTCGAGAATGTCTCACCGTAAGGCCTTGTGTTAAATATACTTGTGATCCGCAATATTGGCTGGCAAGTTACTGTCTTGTTCGCGTTTGCCATAGCCAAGCTCTTTCATGAGTTTTGTCGGTGCATTTCGCAAATGCATTGGCACTGGTTCGTTGGGATGATCTTGCATATCTTGTTGAATCTTAACCCAGGCATCGTCAATCGCGCGTGACTTCGGAGCACGGGCGCAATACTCCACTGATTGTAAAATCGCCAGCGTACATTCTGGCATACCGATTTGCTCGACTGTTTGATGCGCTGCAATCGCAAGCATGAGCGCAGTTGGTTTGCTATTTCCAATATCTTCACTGGCAAACCGAATAATCCGCCGTGTGAGATAACGCGGATCTTCCCCACTTTGGAGCATCCGACCAGCCCAGTACAATGCAGCATCAGGATCTGAGGCGCGCATTGATTTATGGAGTGCCGAAATCAAATTGTAATGCTCCTCACCTGTCTTGTCGTAAACCGCGGTTTTTTCAAGCGCATCAAGCACTGCTTCTTTTGTGAGCGTTATTTCTGTGTCATGCAACAGCTGCACAATGTTGAGCGCCGTTCGGGCATCTCCGTTACTAAACGCAATCACAATCTCCTCAACCTCTTGTGGAATGTTCATTTTCAATTCCTTCGCAGCGCGTGCGATAATCGTCGCCATGTCTTCGTCAGTATGTTGCTTCAATACAAAAATTTGTACCCGCGACAACAACGCACTATTCACACTAAAAGATGGATTTTCCGTGGTTGCACCAATCAACGTTACCAGGCCTTTTTCAACCGCCGGCAACAGCGCATCTTGTTGCGCTTTATTCCAGCGATGAATCTCATCGATAAAGACAATGGTTTTTTTGTGATGTAGCTCAGCATTATTCTTTGCTGCTACAACAATTTCTTGCAAATCTTTTTTACCTGAGCTCGTCGCAGAAATGGTCACGCACTCGGCGTCAATCGTGTTTGCAATAATAAATGCCAGTGTGGTTTTTCCAGAACCCGGCGGTCCCCAAAAAATCATTGACGGAATCGTTTGTTTTTCAATGGCAGTGCGGAGCGGCGTGCCTTTGCCAATCAAAGAAACATGTCCAACAAAATCATCGAGCGTCCGCGGCCGCAGCTGTTCCGGGAGCGGTTGAAACTCGTCAGAATTCTGTGAAAATAAATTAGCCTGGTCTTTCATACTTCTATGATATCCGAAAAAGAACCGAACATCAAGCATCACTAAAAGATCCTTGTGAAATTACACAAAAGAGATAATAATACAATAAATTCTTATTAACTCTTTCTATGTCCACACCAACACCATTCAACGAAGCGGTTCGAAATTATGATAACGGTAGCCATGACCGCGAAGCATTACATGCCATGCTTGCTGATTACGCAACACGAGGCACGATTGATATTCCGTGTATTATTAATGGTGAAGAACGATTAACTGGTCGAGTATTTGAACTACGTAATCCAAGTAAACACACAGAGATTCTCGCTCGCGTGCATTTAGCGACAGAAAAAGAAATCCAAGAAGCCGTTAGTGGAGCATTAGAAGCAAAGCAGGCATGGGCAGAACTTTCGCCGACTAGCCGATCAGCTATTTTTTTACGTGCCGCTGAATTACTTGCCGGACCATGGCGCCATCGGATTAATGCAGCGACGATGCTTGGGCAAGGTAAAACAATCCACCAAGCAGAAATTGACGCAGCCTGCGAACTGATTGATTTTTGGCGCTTTCATGCAAAAGATATTGAAACAATTCAAACAATTCAACCGATTCACTCGCCTGCTGTCTGGAATACAATGGAATATCGGCCACTCGACGGATTCGTACTCGGAATCTCACCATTTAATTTCACGTCAATTGCCGCAAACCTGCCAACAGCCCCGGCTTTTATGGGGAATGTTGCATTATGGAAACCCGCCAACGCTTCAGCGCTGGCTTGCTCTGAACTCATGAAACTGTTAAAAGCTGCTGGTTTACCAGATGGAGTGATTCAATTCTTGCCTGGCATTGGATCTGAAATTGGCGAGAGCGTCTTCTCACATCCAGATTTTTCTGGCGTACACTTCACTGGCTCAACTGAAACCTTTGATCACATCTGGAAAACAATTGGCAACAATATTTCACACTATAACCAATATCCGCGCATTGTTGGTGAAACTGGCGGAAAAGATTTTGTACTCGTGCATGAAAGCGCTGATGTTGATGCTGTTGTCACTGGTCTTGTACGTGGAGCATTTGAATACCAAGGCCAAAAATGTTCAGCAGCGAGTCGGGCGTATATTCCATCAACTCTTTGGCCACAGGTCCGTGAAAAAATGACAACAGAAATGCAAAAAATGAAAATGGGTGATGTCCGAGATTTTACAAATTTCATTGGGCCAGTCATTGATGAAGCAGCCTGTGATCGTTTGCAAACCGCGATTGATGAAGCTCGCAGTAGCGGCGAAATTGTCGCTGGCGGAAACGTCAACAAAAGCGTTGGCTGGTTTGTTGAGCCAACTGTCTGCGTTGTCACAGACGCGCACAGTCCCTTGCTCACCGAAGAATTTTTTGGACCACTGCTCACGGTGTTTGTGTATGAACCGCAAGATTGGGAAAAAACCCTCACACTGATTGACACATCAACTCGCTACGCGTTGACTGGCGCAATTTTCAGCACAGACCGAGCAGCGATTGAAGATGCAAACAAAAAACTGCGTTTTGCCGCTGGAAATTTTTATGTGAACGATAAGCCAACCGGCGCTGTTGTTGGCAACCAACCATTTGGTGGCAGTCGAAAAAGCGGAACCAATGACAAGGCTGGAAGTTTATTGAATTTATTACGATGGACATCAGCGCGGTCAATCAAAGAAAATCTTTTACCACCAACAAACTGGGAATATCCATTTTTGGACAAAAAATAGTGCGCAAAGCGGGTTGGTTACACGCTCGTTTTTCGACGTTTTAATTCCTGTGAAATTAATTGATATTCACGGCTACTTTGACCACGAATAGCTCGATTTTCTTGGACACGACGCAGCATGTATGGCACGACAGTTTTGATAGGTCCGAAAGGGACGTACTTACAAACACGCACACCAAATGACGCCGTGGTAAAGGTTAATAAATCACTCATACCATACAGTTGCCCAAACAAAATACGAGGATGGTTAAATGGAATAGCGCGAGCCTGCATTTCATTCAATGCTAAAATAACACTATCAGTATTGTGTGTTCCAAACACACAATCTGTTGTTTCTATATTTGCGAGACAACGTCTTACAGCTTCATTATACATATCATCTGTCCCTTGCTTTGTATCATGAACGCGCGATCGTATGTTCTGTTTTTTTGCGTACTCTCGTTCTTGATCTAAATACGCACCACGCACAACTTTGATTCCGAGAATATATCCATGCGTTTTACTATCCGCAAGCCATTTTTCTAATAGATCAAGCGCGTCTGTGCGATAACACTGCAATGTATTCACAACAATAGCGCGTTCAGAATTATATTCACGCATCACCGTAAACATCAGCTCATCAATGCCATCTTGAATCCATGTTTCTTCTGCGTCTTCACAAATTGACATACCAACCTCTTGAGCAACTGCTGCGATTTCACGAATACGTTGCAACGCGCGCTCTTTTGCAGCTATTTGCTCAGAGGTCAACACTTCACCGGCCGTCATTGCGCGTAATAATTCAGTAGAACACAGAGCTGTTACTTTTAGACTCATGAACGGGGCGTCTTTTCTTGAGTCCGCAGATTTACGAAGCGTATCAATAGATATTCTTTTTCCAAAATCAAAATCCGCTTCTGTTTTCGCGCCTTCAGTTGCATAATCTAAAATTGATTCAACATTGTACTCACCAAGACGACGAACTAATCGTTGCACATCTTCAACAGTCTCCCCTCCCATGAACTGCCGAAAAATAGTCACACGCAATAATGGACCGATTGGAACATGCCAACGCAATAACACCGGAACTAAACGAATGCTCCACGATGTGAATGCATACAAATTCAACGCGGCAAATAATAACCACGACACCCGCAAATCCAGACTGGTTTTATAGGCATAAGCGGCTTGCGTGTCTGTAAGCGCCCGACGAAAAGCAGCTTCTGAATAGACTATAGTAGGAGATGGACCTGTGTTCATACGCAAGATAGTTGTTATTTTTGTAAATCAATCACTGGCATGAGTGACGCAAATCCAGTACAGTCATTGGAAAATATAGTCTGCGGAGATCCTTCGCTAGTAAACTCTGAACCGGGACGAGTTGCTACCTGAAGGCTCTTTTTTTTCATTTAAGAATGATACACTGACCTCGTCATGTTTTGCAATAGAGATGTACCCAGAAATATTTTCCAATACAGACTGCTTTTGGTATAGTGACAGTATGAATGTATTTCAATTTTCAAAACTCATGTACACCATCTTCAAAGAAGATCCGATTGATATTGGGTACATTGAAAAACAAGGCCTGCTTGCTGTAAAAATCGGACAAACCTTTGCGCTCCGCATTGATTTTTTAGATGTTGAACGCTGCAATGCACTGTCAAAACTCTATGACGCGACGACCATCATTCCCGCTGAAGACGCAAAAATTGCCATCACCGCAGCCCTATCACCTGCCGCCACAAATGCATTTTCATCGATTGATTACACTCCACTCGCCTCTGCGTCAGTCGGACAAGTGCATCCAGCAACATTGAAAGACGGCTCAGATGTTGTGATTAAATTTATTAAGCATGATTTTGCGAAACAATTTGAAAAAGATGTCCGGTCCGTCAAACGCCTCATGCGCTTTGCGATTACCTTCTACCCCACGCTGGCACGCGTTGCTGATCCAATTGGCATTCTCGATCACATTGAAGAATATACGGTCAAAGAATTAAACCTGCAGCATGAATATGAAGGGCAGCAACTGCTGAAAAAAATTCACGAAGAGAACACATCAAAATACGATCTTGCACTCTTGCGTTTTCCGCATGTCTATCCTGAATACTCCAATGAACGCGTGCTTGTGTCTGAACGGTTGCGTGGAGAAACCTTTGATCAACTCCTTGACCGTGGCGCGCTGTCATACGATCAACTACTGCAACTGTTTCATCTCCACGGTTTTTACTTGTTCGCTCAAGGAACCTTTCATGGTGACCTTCATCCTGGAAACATTGTCTATCAAGATGATCATATTTACTTTATCGACACGGGTGCGATTAGCACGGTTTCCGATCGCATTCGCACAGGGTTATTTTTCTTTTTTTCTGCGCTATCCCGCTATGATTACGAAGAATGCGCCCACTTTCTCAATCAAATGGCGCAAACACGCATTTCAGGAAAAGCGTTTGAAAAATTCCGCGATCAATTTATTGAACTCTATAAAGACTTTACAAATAGCACGGTTTCAGATGTCAGTCTCACGCAAAAAATGATGCAAACCATCAAGCTTGGAGTCCGCTCAGGAATGCAATTTGACCGTGGTATGTTTCCGATTATTAAAAGCATGATGTACCTCGATGGAATGGTGCTCCGTTGTAACCCAAACGCAAAACTTCTTGAA
>JBIIKE010000005.1:0-21330 GCA_044233365.1 Bdellovibrionales bacterium
CGTGAACTGTATACTGTGTCTATGCGATGTCCATCATGCCAAAAACCAGATACACGTGTCATTGACACTCGTCTCATTGAAGAGGGGTCGTCCATCCGACGTCGTCGTCAATGTGAGTATTGTAATTTTCGGTTTACCACTGCAGAAGAAATTGAAATTTTGACCTTGCATGTTGTAAAATCAGATGGCCGTGAAGAAGCCTATGATCGTGAGAAGCTGCTATACAGTATGAAATTGCCATTGAGCAAACGACCGGTGACAACGGCTCAGTTCAAAAAAATCTTTCACCTTGTCGAACAAGATATTCAATCTGAAGCGAAGAATGATCGTATCACCAGCGAAAAGATCGGCGATATTGTCATTCAATTTTTGAAGAAGCTGGATAAGGTTGCATACATCCGCTATGCATCAGTCTATCACGCCTTTGACGACCTCAACGCTTTTGTCGAAGAAGTTGAAAAAATATCTCATAAACGCAAACGTCCTAAAAAGAAATAGCACACATCTTATGCAATGGCATCATCGACCCAAAAAAGAATTTAACCCCAAAAAACGTCTCGGCAAGATTCATGTATATACCGGCGATGGCAAGGGAAAGACCTCTGCAGCTCTTGGGATTTTATTGCGTGCGGCTGGCCAAAACATGAAAGTGAGCATGGTGCAGTTATTTAAAGGGCACAAAGATGCTGGCGAATTGGTTGCACAGCAACTGCTTGGTCCAGATGTTGAAATTGTCCAATTCGGGACGACTGATCCGATTGATTTAAAAAATCCTGCAGCGATGGATTTGTACATTGCTGGTCGGGCTCTTGATTTTGCTCGTGAACAAATGCATTCGAATCGCCCAGACATTTTGATTCTTGATGAGTTTAATCCAGCATTGGCACATGGTATTGTTGATCTTAAAGAATTTTTGGAATTTTTAGATCATAAGCATCACAACACAGAAGTAATTATCACTGGTCACAGCGCGCCATCAGAAATTTTGAATGCGGCGGATTTAGTGACCGTCATGCGGTCGACTAAAGGGGGAGTGGATGATTGGGAGGCCTTTGAGCCGCGCCTTGGCATAGACCATTAAACCGCAGTAGATTCGCCTATTTTGTGTTGATTTGAAATCAGTACCACTATATATAGTGGTACTTTGTTTTTCTTATCCACTTATCCACAAGAATGGTCCTGTTGAGACGAATAGGTCGCTATGATACAATATGCAAGCTCTCAGCATAAACACTATATATAGTAATAAATAGCAATATTTCATACTACATATAGTGTTTACAACTAATAAGAAATAAATAGACAGAACAATTATGTCATACGAACTGACTGGCCTTCGCGAAAAAGTGTTTTTTGATCGCTATGCCCGAAAAGATGAAGCAGGTAAACGCATTGAGGATAAGCCAGAGCAAATGTGGGCTCGTGTTGCAAAGGCAATTTCATTGAACGAAAAATCTGACACCCAAGAGTTTTGGGAAAAGAAATTTTATGATGCGCTCGAAGGCTTCAAGTTTGTTCCAGGTGGTCGTATTTTGACTGGCGCTGGTGTTGATGCAGAACTGACATTTTACAACTGCTACGTTATCCCATCTCCAGAAGATTCTCGGGGCGGTATTTTTGAGTCTGTTCGCACGATGGTTGAAATCATGTCTCGTGGTGGCGGCGTTGGTGTGAATATTTCAACATTGCGTCCACGTGGTGCGTATGTCAAAGGTGTGAGTGGAACAGCATCTGGCGCTGTATCATTTGGTGGCCTCTATTCATTCGCAACTGGTTTAATTATCCAAGGTGGTTCACGTCGTGGAGCGTTAATGCTGATGCTTAATGATGATCATCCAGATATTGAAGAGTTTATTACTGTGAAACGAACAATGGGTTTGATCACAAACGCAAACCTTTCAATCGCTGTGTCAGATCGTTTCATGGAAGCAGTTGAAAATGATGCTGATTGGGATTTGCAATGGGAAGGTAAAGTCTACAAAACAATCAAAGCCCGCTACTTGTGGAATTTGATTTGTGAATCTGCATGGGCATCTGGTGAGCCAGGACTCGTCTTCATGGAGCGTTACAACAAAGAATCAAACAGTTGGTATTTTGAAAAAATTATCTGCGTGAACCCATGTGGTGAACAAGGACTTGGTGCATGGAACGTCTGTAACCTCGGTGCAGTGAACCTCGCAGCATTTGTGAATGATGAAGGTGTGTTGGATCGCCAAGCGTTGAAAGAAACAGTTCGGACATCTATTCGATTCCTTGATGACGTTATTGATTCAACTCCGTATTTCTTTGAAGAAAACAAAGAAGCGCAGATGAACATTCGGCGTACTGGCCTTGGAACAATGGGTCTTGCAGATGCGCTTATTAAGTCAAAGATTGTCTATGGTTCAGATGAAGCAGTTGCGTGGTGTGAAGATGTGTATGGTTTGATTCGCGATGAAGCATATCGCATGAGTGCGGAAATTGCTGAAGAAAAAGGTGCGTTCCCGAAATTCGACAAAGACAAATTCATGCAAGGGAAGTTTATTCAACGCTTGCCAGATGATGTCCAAGATGTAATCCGCAAGAATGGTATCCGGAATGGTTTATTGTTAACACAAGCGCCAACCGGAACAACAAGTATTTTGGCAGGTGTGAGTTCAGGTATTGAGCCGGTGTATGACTTTGCCTTCAAACGCAAAGATCGGTTGGGTGAACACATTGTCTACCATCCTTTATATGAAGAGTGGCAGAAACAGAACCCAGAAGCGACAGATGAAAATCGCCCAGCATACTTTGTTGGTGCAAAACAGTTGAGTCCACTCGAGCATGTGAAAATGCAAGCAGTTGCGCAAAAATATACTGATTCATCCATTAGTAAGACAGTAAACGCACCAAACGATCATACACAAAAGGAAGTGCAAGATCTGTATATGCAAGCCTATAAAATGGGTTGTAAGGGTGTAACATATTATCGAGATGGCTCACGTGATATTTCTGTTCTTGATTCATTAGACGATAACGACAAAAAGAAAGAAGCGAAAAAAGTAGACGCAGCAGCATCCGCTCCAGTTGAAGCAGCGGCATCAGTTGCAGCGCCAGCAGCGCAGACAACAACAACTGCTCCAGTGCCAACTCCACGTCCGGATGTTGTGGCAGGCGCAACATACAAAGTGAAAACTGGTTATGGAACAATGTATGTGACAATCAATCATGATGAAGCTGGTAAACCATTTGAAGTGTTTGCAACAATCGGAAAAGCCGGTGGTGTCTTCCAAGAAGAGTCAGAAGCAATTTGTCGATTAGTTTCACTTGCGCTTCGATCTGGAATTTCTGTTGAAACAGTCATTGATCAAATCAAAGGAATTCGTGGACCAATGCCAACCTGGACAAAGAATGGCCAAGTGCTGAGTGTTCCAGATGGAATTGCGCAAATTTTGCAACAACATCATTCAAGCGCAAATACCCAAATGCAATTACAGTTTGCTGAAAGTGCAAAACAGTTGGTAGCAAATGGTATGGCGAAAGAGAATGGAGCTGCAGCAACAACTCCAGCCGTAACTCATGCAGAAACAGAATCAACAACAGTGAGTGTAACGGTCACTGAACAAAAGAAAGTGTCTATTGCAGACACTGGCTTTGCTCCAGAATGCCCAGAATGTAGTGCGACACTGACATTGCAAGAAGGGTGCATGACATGTATGTCATGTGGATACAGTAAGTGCGCATAATAATCGCAAGACACAAGAGTATTCATGAGCATTTTTCAAGGACGGGGGCGTGCTCGCATCAAGTATGATGCTGTGCTGCCCTTATTGCTCTTGAAAAATCTCATCCATACTCTTACAGGGAAATCTGTTTTGCGCTCTTGCGTAAATTTACAGGACAGTACAAAATAGTTACGAATGAATACAGATCAATTATTGCAGGAGGTGCGCGCGGTCGTGGGGGAGCAGCGTGCTTTGCTGTATGAGCGTGAGCTCGCAACGCTTCCGACGCACCGCGAGGTAATGCACCAAGTCATTGCTCGATTGCCAAAAAACCACAAAATATTGTTTGTCGATAACTCCATCCCACTGACTGATGAGCAGCAAACAAAACGTGGTGTTGCAAGTAAAGCGCAGCACGCAGCACATGCAATCTCTGAATGCACAACGCCAGGCAATACAAATACCGCGCAACGCTTAAAAAGCATGTTTGGGTATGAAGATGAGTTTGATTCACGGGCAATCGTGTGGCATGCGCCATTTGAGACGCCAGTGACATCGCTCGATGATATCACCGCGATTATATTGTCTGGCTCTGGAGCAATGGTGACTGACCATGCGACAGCGCCGTGGATGCAGCGTGAAATGGCAGTGATTCAGGAAGCGGCTGAGCGAAAGATTCCGGTGCTTGGCATTTGTTTTGGCCATCAAATCATGGCGCAAGCAATGGGTGGTCAGGTTGACTGGATGGTTGATGCTGCAGGTGAGCGAATCATGGAGCTTGGTCCAACAGCGGCAACAATAACCCCAGAAGGACTCGCAGATCCGCTTCTTGCAAACGTTGCTGACGCAGAGCAGCAATTCACCGTTCAAGCAACGCATTCGCAGCACGTGACCGTTCAACCGCCGAATACGAACGTGCTCGCAACCAATACAGTGAGTCCGATTCAGGCATTGCGTTATACCGGATTACCATTCTGGTCATTACAAAATCACCCTGAAAACTCAATGATTTTAATGGATATTCGCATTGAAGAGATGAGATCATTTCTTGACGCGGAGCTGTTTAATGATGCAGTGCATCGATTAACAACGGTCGATACAACCGCGGCAAAAACGCATTTATTTGCCAATTTCCTTACATTTGTGGCAGACTATCAACACTAGATTATATATATGAACACATCCTCACTTTTTTCGCTTAAAACAGCATTTGCCATTGGTCTGATTGTCTTTGGTATTATCACTCGGTACGCATTAAAAGACCTGCCAAACATTGAAACAATTACTGCAGTAACGATTCTCGCTGGCGCCCTTCTTGGCGGCGCTTGGGGAATGGTTGTGGGTATTGCAACAGTTGCGGGCTCTGACATGTTGATTGGAAATACAAATATTTTATATTACACGTGGTCTGCGTGGGTGCTTGTTGGATTATTTGGTCTCGTAGCGCGTTATTCACAAAACGCAAAACTCGGAAAACAAATTTTGAAATTAACTGGCGCAGGCCTTCTCAGTAATCTACTATTTTTTGCTTGGACAAATTTTGGTGTGTGGCACATTGGCGGCCTCTATCCACATACTTTCGCCGGCCTCACAGAATCATACATCATGGGCCTTCCATTTTTGCGTAATCAATTATTGAGTACACTCGTTTTATTACCAGCTGTCTCAGTCGTGGCGATTGCTGCGTGGAATCGTTTGCCAGCGCTTCTTGAATCTCGTCGATCTGTTGCTGCTGCTCATGCAGCGCAAAAATAAACTAGTATGGAAGTGACTCTGGATGCTATTTTTGGTGAACTATTAGAAGAATATCCAGAAACAGAACAAGTACTGAAAGCCTACATGGGCGAGGCGTATTGTTTAACCTGCCCGGGAAAAATGTTTGATACCATTGGGAACGGCGTGTTGCTGCATGGTATGACGGATGAAATGACACAAGACATGATTGAAGATTTACAGGCAGTTGTTGATGCGTACGAAAATGGAACACCGTTACCAGAAATCAAAGATGTTGATCGCTCAAGTATGCGACCGACCTGGGATGGAAATTATGAAAATTTGAAAGATGATGGACATGGTCATGCGGCTGTAGAAGAGAAAGCTCTGAAAGAAAACGCTGAAGATGAAATTGATACATCAAGTGTAGATATTGACCATATGTTTGCAGCGGCGATTAAGGAATTAGAAGCCCAGGAAAAAGAGGATTCTCAAAACAATTGACGATTTTTTTGCTCAAGTTATAATTACCTATACAGCATAGTTTGTTTTTTAATTTTTATTTTTATGGAACAACGTTCACGCTTTCTTTTTGGAGTGCTTGGTGGTGTTCTTGGAACCTGCCTTGTACTTGTCATCGGTATTGCGATTCTCGTCAGCCCATTGCAACAAAACATAACAACCAGGTTGAATGATCGTGGTATACAATTATTCGCGACGACTGGTAACACACGCACAATTCAACAAGCAACCGCCATTCAAGATGACGTGTCGCAGGTTGTAGAATCTGTGAATCCAGCAGTGGTCAACATTGTGATTAAAAAAAGTGTGTCAACTCAAACTCCGTTGTCACCATTTGATAGTTTCTTTTTTTCTACACCTGAAACAGATGATTCTACAGATGAAAAAGAGACAGAAAAAGTACAAGTCGGAGCAGGGAGTGGCTTTGTGGTGAGCAGTGACGGCATGATTGTTACCAATCGTCATGTTGCGAGTGATGAAACAGCAACATACACAGTCGTGTTTGCAGACGGGAAAGAATTTGAAGCAAAAGTTGTCGCGCGAGATACGCTGACTGATTTGGCGGTCTTAAAAATTGATGCGAAAGATTTAACGCCAATCACGCTTGGTGATTCTGATGTGTTAAAGCTCGGACAAAGCGTGATTGCAATTGGCAACACACTTGGAACGTATCAAAACACAGTCACTCGAGGAATTGTCTCTGGATTGTCACGGAGTCTTGGAGGTGAATATACCGGACTGATTCAAACAGACGCAGCGATCAATGAAGGAAATTCCGGTGGGCCATTGCTCAATGCTGTTGGTGAAGTTATTGGAGTCAATACCGCGGTTGATCGATCTGGAGAAGGGATTGGATTTGCAATTCCAATGAATGAAGTCAAATTTGTTATTGATAGTGTAGAAAAAAATGGAAAAATTGTTCGTCCAGGATTAGGTGTCCGCTATGTACCAATTACAAAGGCAATCGCGCAAGCAAATGATCTGGCGTATGAGTATGGTGCATATATCAGAGGAAGTGAAAATGCCTTTGGTGTTGTTCCAGGTAGTAGTGCGGATAAAGCTGGAATTCAAGAAGGGGATATTATTTTAGAGGTAGATGGCCAAAAAGTCACTGCAGATGTCAGCTTGCCAAGCTTGATTCGCAAGAAAAAAATTGGCGATACCGTGAAGCTAAAAGTGTTTCAAGATGGCGAAGAAAAAGAGCTCACGGTGACGCTTTCTGAGATTCCAACTACTACTAAGGAGTAGTTTTCATAGGCGTTTTTAGGGAAGTGTCTCTGGAGAGTTTGGACTGTCGCCAAACAGTCTCCAGTAGACACATTCCCCTCCACGCCTGTATACTTTTTTCATGGAACAATTACAGGAATTACAGAAAAAAGTCGCCTCAGCATGGGAGCTTTTAAAGCTTGATGTAGTCGCTCGGCAGATTGCGGAATTAGAAGCGCAAACAACAGCGGCTGGTTTTTGGGATAATCCGCAGACAGCACAAAAAATCACAAAACAGCTCGCAAATCTGCAGCGGGATTATGAGCAATGGCGAGCGCTGAGAGATGATATTGCCTCGACGATTGAAATGATGGCGGATGCAAAAGAGTTGGGTGATGAAGAGTTGCTGATGGATATTGAAAAAACAGCTGCCGGGCTTGAAGCGCAATTCGCGAGCATGGAAGAATTTGTCTTGCTCGCAGGAGAGCACGATGCGCGTGATGCGTATGTGTCGTTTCATGCTGGCGCTGGCGGGGTGGATGCCCAAGATTGGGCAGAGATGTTGTATCGGATGATTGTAAAATATTGCGAGCTCAATGATTGGAGTGTGGAATTGATCGACGAATCAAAAGGTGGGGAAGCTGGTTTGAAGTCCGCGACATTGCATGTCACTGGGCGATATGCCTATGGCTTACTCAAGTCTGAACATGGCACGCATCGGCTGGTGCGTATTTCACCGTTCGACGCTGAAGCCATGCGCCACACCAGTTTTGCGAATATTGAAATTGTCCCGGATTTTGGTGATGTGGAAGAGTTTGAAATTCCAGAAGCCGAGCTGCGGATTGATGTCTTTCGTTCAGGTGGCAAAGGCGGGCAAGGCGTGAACACAACCGATTCAGCGGTTCGCGTGGTGCATATTCCAACTGGAACAACAGTGGTGTGTCAAAACGAACGCTCACAACATCAAAATAAAGCAACAGCGCTCGGGATTTTGAAATCGAAACTCTATGCACTGAAAGTCGCCGAGCAAGAAGCGCAGACAGCGCGTGAGCGAGGTGAAGTGAAATCAGCAGCGTGGGGAAATCAGATCCGGTCGTATGTGTTGCATCCATATAAAATGGTGAAAGATCATCGCACAAATTTTGAGTCCGCGCATCCAGACAAGGTTTTGGGAGGTGAGTTGAAGGAGTTTGTGAAAGCGTATTTGGAATGGATGCAGGGGATGAAATAGTCAATGCAACTATCACGCGTGAATCAAAAATCAACATTTACTACTTTAATAAAAGTAATTCCCATTGCTTTGTTTATATTCTATTGATAGATTAGATACTATATGGACACTTGTTTTAATCATCCAAATAGCGCATCAGACACCACATGTAAATATTGCGGCAAAATGTTTTGTGCTGATTGTGTATTTTTACAAGGTGAATTGAAAACAGTAGTCTGCAAAGATTGCTACGAAACTATAAATGGTAAATTTGAAAAATCAAAACAGAGAAGAAAAATATATATTCTGCTATCGCTTATTTTAGTAATATATTCAGTTTGGGCAATTATTGCAGCATTATGGATTGATTTATTCGTGCTTAATTTGTATATAAACGTATCTTTACTTATAACTGCACTTATTTGTGGAATTGTACATAGTATAGCAATGCGACAAATGAAAAAGTGGGCTCTAAAAGAAGACTATAAAAAGTAATTTGGCGGATTCAGTCAGAGCGAGTATACTACGGCAATATCATTGAATTTTCTCGTATGTGCGGAATTATTGGATATGTTGGAAAAAAGCAAGCCCAAGAGGTGATTCTTGATGGTTTAAAACGCCTAGAATATCGTGGATATGACAGTGCGGGAGTCGCGATTATCCAAAAAGATGGATCAGTTGGTGTGGCGAAAAAGGCCGGAAAACTATCTCAACTCGCAGATGCGCTTGAGGTTGTTCCAATCTATGGAACAGTCGGCATTGGTCACACACGCTGGGCAACACACGGCGGACCAACAGATGTGAATGCACATCCACATGGCGACTGCAAGAACGAAGTTTTTGTGATTCACAACGGCATCATTGAAAACTTCCGTGAATTAAAAGCCAGTCTCGAACAAGATGGTCATACGTTCAAAAGCCAAACAGACACTGAAGTTGTCGCGCATTTAATTGAACGGGCCTACACGGCAGATGTGTCACTCGAAGCGGCTGTGCAAACAGTGCTCGGAGAAATTATTGGAGCATACGGATTGTGTGTTGTTTCCAGTCGAGAGCCGAAAAAAATTGTTGCCGCGCGTCTCGGAAGTCCACTGATTCTTGGGTTGTTGCCAGACAATGAATATATGGTTGCATCAGGAATGACGGCTCTGCTGCCATACACTCGCGAAGTGATTTATATGGAAGAGCATGAGATGGCGGTGATTACACCAGCTGGATATACACTCACAACAACTGACAACCAAGCAGTGCAACGCGAAAGTGAACATGTCGAATGGGATCTCGCGGCTGCAGAAAAAGGGGGGTTTGAACATTACATGCTCAAAGAAATGATGGAGCAGCCACAAGTGGTGATTGACGGAATGCGTGGTCGGATGATTCCCGAAGAAGGCATTGTGCATTTGGGTGGTTTTTTAGAAAACGAAGCGCGGTGGCGTGAGATTGAACGCATTATTATTGTGGCGTGTGGCAGCGCGGCGATTGCAGGGCACATTGGTGAATACATGATTGAAGAGTACGCCGGCATTCCCGTTGAAGTAGAAATTGGTTCAGAGTTTCGCTATCGCAAGCCAGTGCTGAACGACAAAACTGCGGTGATTTTTGTGTCGCAATCTGGGGAAACAGCCGACACGATTGCATGTTTGCGAGAAGTGAAACGACAAGGTGTGTTGACGTTTGGTATTGTGAATGTGGTTGGCTCAACTTTGGCGCGTGAAGTCGATGGTGGCGCGTTTATTCACGCCGGCCCTGAAGTGTCGGTGGCTTCGACAAAAGCGCTCATGGGAATGATGAATTTGTTTGCGCAACTGACTGTCGCGCTTGGGCGGAGTCGGGGAATGAGTTTGGTGACAGGCAAACGGATTTTAGAAGAAATGGAAGCGTTGCCGAAGCTGATGACTGAACTGCTGAATAATCGTGATGTGATTACAGCACTCGGAAAAAAATATGCGCACTATGATCACGCATTTTATTTGGGTCGTAAATATAACTTTCCGATTGCAAGCGAAGGCGCTCTCAAATTAAAAGAGCTCGCATATGTGCATGCTGAAGCCTATCCAAGTGGTGAGCTTAAACACGGTCCACTCGCATTAGTTGATGATCGTTTTTTCACTGTTGTGATCGCACCGCAAGATTCGGTCTATGAAAAATCAGTGAGCAATATTCAAGAAGTGCGCGCCCGTGGCGGAAAAATGATTGTGATTGCGACAGAAGGTGATGACTCAATGCATGAGATGGCAGATGATGTGATTTTTATTCCGAAGACATTGGAAATGCTCACACCAATGCTTTCGGTGATCCCATTGCAATTACTCGCGTATGCAATCGCAGTTGAGCGCGATTGTGATATTGATCAGCCGCGGAATCTTGCAAAATCGGTGACTGTAGAATAATATAAAAAAGGACACATTTTTCTGAGCCGCGCACTACTGTTTAGCCGCGGCTTTTATGTTTCATCGATCGACCTTGGTGTTATTTCTCTGTGTTGGCGCGTTAGTGTTTCGCTTTACACATTTACCAGACGCGCAAGCCGCGCGTGTAGATTTTTTTCAACAGCAAGAAACAGTTGCATTGAAAAATGCTCCGGCAAAAATTGTCAGTGATCCGGATCGGGGACAGAGTGACCAGCGGTTGTATATTGAACTACTGAATCCAGCGACGCCACATACAAAAATAAAAATCCGAGTGACAACTGGATTGCTTGATCATTTTGCGATGGGTGATCTCATTGAGCTGAGTTGTATGGTGCGGCAACCGGAACCGTTCAATGGCTTTGCCTATGATAAATATTTGTTGCGGTATGGGGCGATTGGAGTGTGTTCAAATGCACAGCTCCGTACAATAGGCCATGCAGATTCTACGCAATCAACAATAGTCCAAACAAAACATATGGTTTTGCAGAAAGTGCGCGCCGCACTTCCAGCGCCAGAAAATGGTTTAATCGCCGGGATTGTATTTGGTGAAATGCGCGCGATTCCAGATCAGCAACTGGAATATTTTCAGCGGTCAGGCACGTCGCATCTTTTGGTTATTTCTGGGTCGAACATTGCTTTGATTGCGCAGTGGGTGCGGTTGTTGCTCGCGCGGTACTGCAATTATCGAACGACCATCGCCTTAACAATGGTTGCGATTGCATTGTATGTGATTATGACAGGTATTCAATCCTCAGCGTTGCGGGCTGCGGTTTTTGGTTGCATTGTCTTGCTCGCCGAATTTCTGCGCCGCCCATCAGACGGGGTCCGGGCGCTTTTGTATGTCGCAACGATCATGGCCCTCATCAATCCGCTGATGCCGCTCTATGACCCCGGCTTTCAACTCTCATTTTTAGCGTCGCTTGGAATGTTGCTCTGCGGAACACCGCTGCAAAAACTCAAACTGATGCAAGCTGTTCCAGAAACGGCAGGGCTCCGCGAAGCACTTGCAACAACCCTAGCTGCAACAATTATCACAACACCATTTATTGCATATCAATTTCAAACGTTTTCACCAGTCAGTGTATTTGCGAATATTATTCTTGTCCCGCTCATGAGTTCGTATTTGCTTATTGGTATTATCGTTAGCGGCATTTGTGTTATTTCACCAATGATTGGTTTTTTTATCTGCCTCCCGTTGTATTTTCTCTTTCGTTTGACCTATGATCTCGTTGAATTATTTGGCTCATTGTCATTTGCAAGCATTCCGGTCACAACGCTATCATTGAATCTGGTGCTTGCAACCTACGCTGCTGTTGCGGCATTTGCATGGAAGAAAATGTTTTACTATAAACGCATCCCAGCATGAATCTTTTGAAAAAATATCGTTCGGTTATTGGGATGACGCTCCTTGTTGGAGGGTATGCGCTCTATACGTTTTTCCATCAGTTATATATTCCTCCTGGCCACCTTAAAATCACGATGCTTAATATCGGACAAGGTGATGCGATATTGATTCAAATTGGTGAAACGCATTTTCGCACCATAGATATTCTTGTTGACTCTGGGCCGGATCATTCCGTTGTGTATGAGCTTGGCGACACACTTGCGCCATGGAACAACACTATTGAATATGCAATCGCGACGCATGATGATGCGGATCATATCGCAGGTTTTTTAGAAATGAAAAAACAATATGAAATCACGCAGTGGATTCTTCCTGGTCGAACAAAAGATACAGCAGTTTCTGAATATTTTCATGACTTTCTCAATGAATCAGGTGCTGCGCAACAGAGAGTGCGTCGTGGTGATACTCTTCAGATTACACCTGACGCACAATTTCACATTCTTCATCCCACTGCAGTGCCGCACGAAGATATTAATGACGATTCGATCGTTGGAATTTTTCGATTTAAAAATGTTCACACCATGTTGACTGGTGATGCGTCAGTCAAAAATGAGCAAGATATTTTGGCAGACCCACAGTTTGCACAGATGAATTTTGATGTGGATATTCTTAAAGCCGGGCATCATGGCAGCAAAACCAGCACCAGCCTAGAGTGGTTGCAGGCAACACAACCGGAGACCGTACTCATTTCAGCTGGGGTTGATAACACATTTGGTCATCCGCATTATCGGGTAATCAAAGATATTCAAGAAAGTGGTGCAACGGTATTTCAAACCAACCGAGATGGCCGCACGGCCTGTATTTCAGATGGCCTGGACTATAAATGTGCTCCAGTGCGATCAAGCGCGTTTCAGGCGCTGTCTGCGTTTGGTCTTGCGCCAAAATAATGGTAAAATACTGCTATATGCAAGGGAAAAAGAGAGTTGTTATTATTGGGGCGGGATTTGGCGGTTTATCAGCCGCTTTGGAATTTGCTGATATGATGAAAAAATATCCAGAAGCTTCTTTTGAGGTGACCGTTATTGATAAAAATGATTATCAGCTCTATACGCCAGATTTGTATGAAATCGCTTCTGGAAATGCAACAGTTGAAGACAGTGTTGAATTAAAAAATACCGTTTGCATTGATGTGAAATTAGCACTGCGCGCATTGCGTGTGCAGTTTTTTGTTGCCACCGTTCAGTCAGTTGATCGAGCGGCAAAAAAAGTTCATACAACGAATGGAGTCGTCGTCTATGATTATTTGATCGTGGCTCCCGGTAGTGTCTCATTTGATTATCGTATTCCTGGAGTTTCCGAGTACACAAAAAAATTAAAAACAGCTCAGGATGCATTAGAGATTCGTGAGCAGTTGCTACATGGAACAACTAACGGCCAATCAATGCATGTGGTAATTTGTGGTGGCGGTCCAGCGGGTTGTGAACTTGCAGCAGAGCTTGCTATTGCGCATGCCGCAAAACAGGGCGGGATGGTTACAATTTCTTTAGTTGATGCTGCGCCGCGTCTGATGACAATGTGGTCTGAAAAGGCGAGTCGCGTTGCAGTAAAGCGATTAAAGCGGCTGGGTGTAGATGTGCGATTGAATTGGATGGTATCTGCAGTACAGCAAGACTTGCTGACCAATAAAGAAAACGAGACGCTTCAAGCCGATCTAATTATTTGGACTGGCGGAGTTATTGCAAATCCATTGGTGGAAAACCTTGGGTTACAGTTAACGCAAAAACATCAAATTCCTGTGGAGTCAACATTACAGTCCCCAGAAGACATATCAATTTTTGCACTTGGTGATAGCGCGCAAATTCCAGTCGCATTTTCTGCGCATGGAGACACCACTACTCCTGGTACAGCAGCTCCAGTAGTAGAGTATGCACCCCAAACAGCCTATGAAGCCGTTGAGCAGGGGCGAGCTGTTGCTTGGAATGTGTTTCAAACCGCAGTTGGTGGTCACTTACGTCCATATCGATCAGTGTTTCGTGGGGCTGTTGTGACGCTTGGTGGGAAATATGGCATTTTGGTTTTACCAAAACAGATTGTAATAAGCGGAAGAATTGGATATTGGGCGCGTAAAATGATTGATCTCAATCATTTTCAAAAAATATTGCCATTTATGCGAGCCTGTTCTTTTTGGTATACTGGAATGCGTGTGATGAATAAAAATAATCTGCAAAAATAAGACACTCTATGAAAAGTCTCCGTGATATTTCTTTAGCCCACCGCACCGTTTTTCTCCGGGTGGATTTTAATGTCCCACTCAATGATGAAGGTGAGATTATTGAAGATGCTCGCATCAAAGCTGCGATGACAACAATTGAATATTGTGTGCAACAAGGCGCGCGGTTAGTTATCGGTTCCCATTTGGGTCGGCCAGATGGACAAGTGGTGTACACCATGAGTTTACATCCAGTAGCAGAACGTTTAGAAGAGTTGCTCGGCCGCGAAATTCAGTTTGTGAATGATTGCATTGGTCCAGAGGTGGAGGAGGCAAAAGCGCGTTTAGAAGATGGTGATATTTTATTGCTTGAAAATCTTCGATTTTATCCCGGTGAAGAAGCTAATGATTTGCATTTTGCGGAAAACCTTAGCCAAGGAATTGATGTCTATGTTGACGATGCCTTTGGTGCAATTCATCGAAAGCATGCGTCAGTTGCTGCCTTGGCATCACTCATTTTTGATCGCGCGCCAGGATTTTTACTAGAAGAAGAAATTCGCGCATTGTCGACAATTGTGAATCGACCAGAAAAACCGTTTGTGATTATTGTTGGTGGAATGAAATTGTCTGACAAGGTAAATGTGATTGAGCATTTGGCGCCAATTGCAGAGGCTGTCTTGGTAGGTGGTGGTGTGGCAAATACATTTTTGAAAGCCGCCGGCGTGAAGATTGGTGCTTCAAAAGTCGAGGCGACGGACGCTGAGTCAATTTTGAAACGTACAGATAAGATTGTACTCCCGGTTGATGTAGTTGTTGCAGGTGACCCAGATGCGACAGATGTAGAGGTCATTGATGTGGCAAACGGGATTCCAGATGACAAAATGATTCTCGATATTGGTCCAAAAACACGCGAATTATTTTCTGAGCATCTGGCAAAAGCCAAAACTATTTTTTGGAATGGACCGATGGGGCTTTTTGAAAATCCGGCATTTTTAGAGGGTTCGAAGGCTGTAGCAACAGCGGTGGCAGAAAGTAATGCCTACACAGTACTCGGTGGTGGCGACACAGAATCATTAGTGACGACCTGTAAATTAACCGGCCGCTTTACACATGTTTCAACTGGCGGTGGCGCGAGCTTGTCGTTTGTGGCAGGTGAATCACTTCCAGGTATTGACGCTTTACAAGATTAATTTGTTATTGAAGAACATATGAGTACAACAATTCAATCACTTCACGCTCGAGAAATTTTAGACTCACGTGGGAATCCAACCGTTGCTGTGCGAGCAACCTTGTCTGATGGCGCAACTGCTGAAGCGATGATTCCGTCGGGCGCATCGACTGGTGAGCATGAAGCAGTTGAGTTGCGTGATAATGATCCGAAGCGGTATCACGGCAAAGGTGTGCTGACTGCCGTGCAGAACGTGAATACAGAAATTGTGGCAGCGCTGACAGGGATGGATGCTGAAAATCAGCGGGCGCTTGATGAAAAAATGATCACGCTTGATGGAACAGAAAATAAAGCACGCCTGGGAGCTAACGCGATTTTAGGTGCGTCACTCGCTGTCGCTCGAGCCGTCGCGGTTTCACGCAACGTTGAATTATTTGAATCACTGCGCACAACATTTAACATCACACGATCAACCAATTTGCCATATCCAATGATGAATATTGTAAATGGGGGTGTACATGCCAACAACGGTCTGACATTTCAAGAGTTTATGGTTGTGCCGCAGCAAATACAATTTGCGGAACGGATTCGGTGTGGTTCAGAAATTTTTCACACGCTGAAAAAATTGCTTGATGAAAAAGGGCAGAGTACTGGCGTTGGTGATGAAGGTGGTTTTGCTCCGGATTTCCACAAAAATGAAGACGCGCTTCAGTGTATTGCTGAGGCCATTGCAAAAACTGCCTATACATTAGGCACTGACGTGATGATCGCACTTGATCCAGCGATCTCCGAATTTTACAAAGACGGTGTCTATACACTCGACGACAATAAATGGAATGCTGAGCAGGTGACGGATTATATGGAACGTATCGCGAAAGAGTATTCAATTCGTTCAATTGAAGACGGGCTTGCGGAAAATGATTGGGAGGGTTGGCAGCAGATGACAACACGCCTTGGCTCAACGACTCAATTAGTTGGAGATGATCTCTTTGTCACGAACCAAAAATTTTTGCAAAAGGGGATTGACATGAATGTTGCGAATGCGATTCTCATTAAAGTGAATCAAATCGGCACGCTGACTGAAACGATGGACACCATCGCGCTCGCTCAAGAGCATGATTACAAAATCATTGTATCTCATCGTTCGGGTGAAACTGAGGATACAACAATTGCTGACATTGCCGTTGCGGTTGGTGCTGAATTTATCAAAACCGGATCACTATCTCGTTCTGAGCGCATTGCAAAATACAACCGCTTACTTGCTATTGAAGCACTACTCACATAACACCATGGCAACGCTCACTCTCAGAAAACGACAAACAGCTTCGGCTCCGGAAATTCCAGCGCCCACAACCCCGGTGAGTGTGGTGCGACGTCCGGCTGTATTATTAGTGCTCGATGGTTGGGGAGTGGCTTCAAAATCAACTGGTAATGCAATTGCGCTTGCTAAAACTCCCAACATGAATCAATTGATGGCTGATTATCCAGCAGTCACACTCCATGCGTCTGGCGAGCAAGTGGGACTCCCGTGGAATGAAATGGGGAATTCTGAAGTTGGTCATTTGAATATTGGAGCTGGTCGAATTCTCTATCAAAATTTGCCGCGAATTGATCGTGATATTGCGTCTGGTGCTTTTTTTCAGAACTCAGTGATTCTAGAAGCCTTGCAAACTGCAAAGCAGCGAAAGTCTAAAGTGCATTTTGTTGGACTAACGAGTAATGGTGGGATTCACTCATCAATTAAGCATTTGTATGCCTTACTTGAGCTGTGTAAGCAACAAGAAATGACAGATAACATTTTTATTCATGCAATTCTGGATGGACGTGACACCGCAAAAAATGCTGCCCTACAAACTATTGCCGAGCTCGAAACGCAATGTTCAAATCTTGGAGTCGGTCGCATCGCCACACTGATGGGCCGCTTTTGGGCAATGGATCGAGACAATCGTTGGGAGCGAATAGAAGCAGCGTATAATGCAATTCGTCATGGAGTGAGTGACAGCAAGATTGATAGTCCATTGCAAGCGATTGAGAATTCGTACCGTTCCCAAGTGTTTGATGAAGAGTTTGTGCCGACTGTTATTCTGGATAATACAGGCGAACCAATGACAACGATTGAAGACAGTGATGTGATTGTGTTTTTTAATTTTCGAGCTGATCGGGCACGACAGCTTACAAAAGCTTTTGTCCTTCCAGGTTTTACGAAGTTTGAGCGTGGATCAGATTTCAACCAATTGATTTTTGTGACCATGACCGAATATGAAAAAAATATTCCGGTGCGTGTGGCGTATGAGCCAGAGCACACTGAGTACCCTATTGCCCGTGTGGTCGCAGACGCTGGCCTAAAACAGCTACACGTTGCTGAAACAGAAAAATATGCGCACGTGACATTTTTCTTTAATGGTGGAGCAGAAGAGCCATTCCCTGGTGAAGAGCGTAGTTTATTGCCATCACCGCGTGTTGCGTCATACGACCTTGCTCCAGACATGAATGCACAGGCAGTCGCAGATAAAATTATCGAAGGCGTGAACAGCAAAGAGTATGGTTTTATTGTTGCTAACTTTGCGAATGCTGATATGGTCGGGCATACCGGTAACCTGTCCGCAACAATTCAAGCCGTTGAAACCGTTGATCAGTGTATTGGAAAGATTCTACAAGCAGTTCAAGCCGTTGATGGAACACTTGTTATTACGGCTGATCACGGGAACGCTGAGGTGATGATTGATGCAAAAACTGGACAACCGAACAAAGAGCACACAAAAAATCCAGTGCCGTGCATCTTGGTCTCATCTGTGTTGAAAGAACAGCGTTCGATGTGGCCGTCTATAACCGATGGTGACATTTCTCGTTTGCAGCCAGTCGGTGTATTATCTGATCTCGGACCCACAGTTGTCACGTTGCTTGGTTTACCAGTCCCAAAAGAAATGAATGGCAGATCATTAATTCGTTTAAGCGTACCAGCATGATATCCAAATTTCGTCGTTCAAAAATGTTTGATGTTATCTCGGTTGGTAGTAGTTTGCGTGATATGTCATTTGTGACTGACCAACTTCAGATGATTGACAACCCAGATTCTAATCCATTGCGCGAAAAATTACTCACAATCGAACAGGGTGCCAAGATTCAGAGCGATGAAGTTCATTTTGGATTTGGCGGTGGTGGTGGGAACAGTGCGATGAATTTTGCGAAATTAGGTGTGCGGACGGCGATCATCAGTTGTGTTGGTGATGATGTTGATGGTGATATAATGAAAAGACAATATACACAGACTGGTATTGAAACCCGATTTTTGCAGCGAACTACAACGGCGCGCACTGGATTTTCTTTTATTGCTGTGAGTGAGCAAACGCACGACCGGACGGTATTTGTGCATTATGGCGCGGCTAAGGAATTAGAGGTTCGGTCGACTGACCTGCAAGCAGTTACGACGCAGTGGTATTATATTTCATCGATTAATTCAAAAACCTGGCAAAAAACCCTTCAAACAATCATGGCATCCGGTGCACAGATTGCTTGGAATCCGGGCGGCTTGCAATTACAAGCTCCAGTGAGTACGTTAAAGCGTTTACTGAAACAGACAACGGTATTGTTGGTCAATGCTGATGAAGCGACAGAATTATTGGTACGACTCGGAAAAAAATCTCGTGAGTATTCGTTGGAAGAGCTTGTGAGTAGCCTGATTATGTTTGGTCCACAGATTGTCGTAGTAACAAATGGAAAAGAAGGTTCAATTGTGCAGCGTGATGATGAAATTGTGTATCAGGCTGCGCCGAACGACAAGCCGGTTGATGTGAGTGGGGCCGGTGATTGTTTTGGCTCATCATTTGTCACTGGATTGATTCGGTATGATGGAGATATTGTGCGCAGTTTGGATCTCGCGCAAACAGTGGTGAATGGTTTGATTAAAAAAGTTGGCGCACAAAATGGTTTGACGACCTGGGAGAGATTGCCGAAACGCTTGCGTGATATTTAGTATATGAAGATTCACTGGACAAAGCCCCTTGCAAAAAATGTTGGAGAAGTCTTGCGTGAAGCAGGGTATCATTATTTTATTGACCCAAACACACACAAAGGAAGCTTTGTATTGCGCATGGGTCGGCAGTATTATCCGCGATATCATGTCTATGTAAAAGACGTTCCAGTTGAAAAAGGCGGCGGTCAGATTGTTGATTTGCATGTTGACCAAAAGCACGCATCATATGAAGGGCAAAAAATGCATTCTGGGGAATCAGATGGCCCGCTTGTTTCAGAAGAAATTGCGCGGATTGAGCGCTGGCTTGAGCATTTTGCGCAATAAACATAGTGATTTGATTTGGTGCGTAAAGTTTGCTATACTGTATACAGTTTTTGATACGCACGTGTCTTTAGAGGATGCAGCTGCGTGATCACACAACGGACAAGCAAGAATGCTTACATTGCAACTTTTTTAGCATGGATCAAAATCAACAGATACAATCACCGGCCGCAACGCCCTTGAAGAAAAAGCCGTATTTTCGGAAGGATGTTTTTGGTGCGCTGAAAAAACGCAGTAGTGATAAACAAGAGCCTGATGAGCCACGTCGGACATCTCGAACCTCAAAATCCGTTGGTGCAATTGTGCTTAACCAAAAACTACAAGTCCTCCTCATCTTTCAACAACAAAATCAGTATTGGGAATTCCCAAAAGGGAAGATGGAAGCAGGGGAAGATGAGGTTGCGACATTGAAGCGCGAAATTAATGAAGAGACTGGGATTCGGAAATTTCGACTTGTCCATAATTTTCGCAAACTGATGTATTACACCTTCCGGTTTGAAGGAAAAATGATTCGACGAAGTGTTGTGTATTACCTTATTCAGACAACAGATAAAATTCAATTGTCAGATGAACACTCTCAATACATGTGGCTGTCATTTGATGCTGCAAAACAGCGCTTAAAGCACAAGAATCAAGTGAAGCTCCTTGATGAAGTATTACAGTTGATTTATGGGTAAACAATTTCAGTGGAAAGTAGCAGCGCGTGCAGATGAAAGTTTGTTATTGCGTTTTCCAGAAATACACCCAACTGCGGTGCAACTACTGTCAAATCGTGGCATTACAGAAACACAAGATGTTGAGTCATTTTTGCAGCCAGACTACATGAATGACCAACACGATCCGTATTTGTTCCGTGATATGCAAAAGGCGGTTGATCGAATTAGTAGCGCACTTGAAAAAAAAGAAAAGATCACGATCTATGGTGATTATGATGCAGATGGTGTATGTGCGTCAGCAGTATTATATAAAACATTAGTGGCTCTTCATGCGTCTGTTGATTATTATTTACCACACCGAGACACCGAAGGATATGGCTTAAACATGGACGCTGTTCAGATGCTCAAAGATGCTGGAACACAACTCATTATTACAGTTGATTGTGGGATTAGTAATGGCCCGGAAGTTGCGCGCGCGGTAGAGCTTGGCATGGAAGTGGTTGTCACTGATCATCATTCTGAGCCGCCGGAGTTGCCGACCGCTGCGCTTGCGGTGATTAACCCAAAACTGACAGAAGAGGTGTACCCATTTAAATATCTTGCGGGCGTTGGGGTTTCGTTTAAGCTCTGTCAGGCGCTGATTCGTAAATATGAGCTTGGTGAAGCATTTGAAAAATGGCTTTTGGATTTAGTGGCGATTAGTACAGTGACTGATTTTGTTGAGCTCACTGGTGAAAATCGATTATTTTTGAAATATGGACTGATTGTCATGCAAAAAAATCAGCGTCCAGGATTGCGAGAATTGTTCACTGTCATGGGAGTTGAGGCTGCAACAGCAACCGCAGAAACTATTGGTTTTAAACTTGGGCCGCATATTAATGCAGCAGGTAGAGTGAATCATGCAAATCAA
>JBIIKE010000068.1:0-4296 GCA_044233365.1 Bdellovibrionales bacterium
CAGAAAAAGCGCATGAGATGGCAGTCGAGCTTGCAAAAACAAATCGACAGCGCCAAACACAAAGTAATCAGATGAGTAAAGAGGCGATGTTCCAAGCAGCACTGCAAGCGGATGAACAGGTGATTATTGTAGAAGCAGATAATTGGCCAGTAGGATTGGTTGGTTTAGTTGCTGGAAAAGTTGCGTCTGATTATCATCGACCAGCATTTGTGATTACAACCATGGGCGACGAAATTGTTGGGAGTGGTCGGTCAATTGAGCAGTTTCACTTGGTTGATGCATTGCAATCAATGGATGAGGTATTTACAAAATATGGTGGACATCCAGGTGCGTGTGGCTTTTCATTGAAAAATCGAGAAGCGCTTGAAGAATTTAAATTACGGATGCGCGCTCGAGCCAAAGAATTACTCGACGGCCAAGATTTGCGGAAGGTCGTGCAGATTGAACAGGAGTTGACGCTACCACAAACAGACTGGGCAGTCGTGAAAGTTGTTGAAGATTTTGCGCCGTACGGCCAAGCAAATCCACAGCCAATTTTTGCCTCACGTGGCGTCACTGTTGAAAAAGCCGATTGCGTTGGAAAAACAAAAGATCATTTACGAATGACCGTGTCTCAAAATGGAACAAAGCGACAATGTATTGGTTTTGGTGCAGGGCATCTGTGTGAAAACCTGAAACCTGGCATGCAGATTGACCTTGCGTATACCATTTCTATTAATGAGTGGAATGGGAACCGTGAAATTCAATTACAGATTGTTGACATTGATGATGCAAGTCACGTATAAAATTGAGTATGTCGAAAACACTTACATTATTTACAGACGGTGGTTCACGTGGAAACCCTGGGCCATCCGCGCTTGGTGCTGTCTTGTTCGATGAAAACGGAGCGGTTGTGGAAGAAATTGGGGAATATCTTGGTGTTACAACAAATAATCAAGCAGAATATCGCGCAGTTGTTGCTGGTCTGCAAGCAGCGCTCAGGCATGGAGCCACACGCGTAGAGTGCAAAATGGACAGTCTATTGATTGTGAAGCAAATGAATCGCGAGTGGAAAGTGAAGGATCCAAATATTCAGCCACTTGTCCTACAATTACACAACTTGTCTGTCCAAATTGGGACCGTCACCTATACGCATGTTCCGCGTGCGCAAAATGCACATGCAGATCGACTGGTCAATGTTGTGTTAGATGCCGAGACTGGTAGACGTAAAAGTGGTTTATAAATATTACGGTAACAACGTGTCTTGTTCGTAGAGCTCAACACTTGTTTTGCGGTCAACTGATACAGTTGGATCTTGTGTGTCAGTTAAAATTACAATCCGCCCATTATTCTTTACTGACTCAATAAACTGTCCCGCACCTTTCCATAGTGTCCAAATTTGTCGTTTATCACGTGAGTCATATTCTACCGCATATAAGCCACTTTCAGTTGTGTAATAAAAATATTGACCAGAATGGTGCACGCCTACACTTGTAATTGCTTGTGATCCCCGGACAATTAAGTCCATATTTTTGGTGTCGATCTGATATAGCCATAAATCAGTTCCAGTGCCGTAGATGAATGAATTTTTTTCAACCCAACTAGCACTTGTAATCGCACCATCAATCCAGATGTCATATGTTTCATCATCCAACCCATTTACTATATAGGTCCGGTCATTTTTTTGATCTACTAATAATGTTTTTGAACCACCAGTGATCAAGCGTAATTCATCCAAATCAGTAAAACCTTTTTTTTCCAAAATGGTCGCATCTTCAGATCCTCGTTTAACTTGAGAGTCGCGTGTTTCAATGCGACCAAACTCAAATGCAAAATTTGTTGTTGCTTCACTGTCTGTGACATCTGTGACAATCGGCTCCTGATAAAATAACACAATTTCAGAAAACACAATTGACTTTCCCGGTACAATATTCATCTGTTTTTCCCAGGCCTGATAGCCATCTTTTGTGACTGTGATGTGATAGGTGCCGGCTGGAGTTGTTTGAATATACGGTGTTGTTTGGGATTGGACTTCACCGTTTAATGTGACAGTCGCGCGCTTCGGCATTGAAATTAAAGAAATTGCAGCAGTTCGAGTCAGGCTGCGGGTTTCTGTGTTATACCGATACCCAGCAGAAAAGAGTGCAACGATAATCGTTGCGGGAATGGCGATCGCTAAAAAAATCCAAAAAATAATTGGCTGCTTGCGTTTGATGATAGATTGACTCGCCATAGGTATTCAAATATAGTGTACAAATATGGAACGATTGATTATATCTGGAGGAAAGAAATTGAGCGGTAAAATTGCCGTGAACGGTGCTAAGAATCATGCACTGAAAGCGATTCCGGCCGCGTTGTTGTTTTCGCATCCAGTCACCATCCATAACGTTCCGCTTCTTGAGGATGTCCTGCGAATGATTGATATTGTACGGGCAATTGGCGGGACAGTCAACGTTGACGGATCAACCATTGTGGTTGAGGGGCCAAAAACATTTGACGGTGTGTTGCCGCTCGATTTAGCGCCAAAACTTCGTGCGTCTGTGTTGTTGATTGGTCCGCTACTCACTCGGTTTGGCCAGGTTGTATTGCCGTATCCAGGAGGAGATAATATTGGAAAACGACCGATTGATTTTTTTGTTGATTTTGCGCGATCAATGGGCGCTGTAGTGGAGGAGCGTGAAGACGCAGTTGCGTTCACAGCTCCAGAAGGTGGGCTTACTGCCACAGATTTTTTCTTTCCCTTGCAGAGTCATACCGGAACCGAAACGATGATGCTCGCAGCCGCTGGCGCTTCCGGCATAACAACGATTGAAAATGCATCAGCTGAGCCAGAGGTAGTTGCGCTTGCCCAGTGGTTACAAGATTGCGGTGTGCAAATAACAGGCGCCGGAACGCATACAATGACAATCACTGGTGTACAAAACATTGCCGCGCTGACCCCAGCTGTTCACCAAATTATTCCTGATCGACTTGAAGCCGGGACTTTCTTGATTCTTGGTGCGGCAACAAATTCAGAATTGACCGTGACTGGCTGCGAACCAACACATCTCCGCAGTCTCCTGCACACGTTTGAATTAATGGGCATTGAAACACACGTCACAGATTCGGCAGTGACAGTTTTTCCACACCAAACAATGCAGCCGCAATCAATTGTGACGCATGAATATCCTGGATTTCCTACTGATCTGCAAGCCCCAATGACTGTGCTTCTCACTCAGGCTACTGGCACGAGCCACGTTCGTGAAACAATTTATGAAGGCCGGTTATTTTATACAGAGCTCCTCAATACACTTGGTGCAAAAATTACACTACAAGATGAATATCGTGTCATTATTGAAGGTCCGACACCATTTACTGGTACGACAGTTAATAGTCCGGACATTCGTGCTGGAATTGCCCTGGTGATTGCCGCTGTCATTGCACACGGTGACACAACCATTACTGATGTCTACCAAATTGATCGTGGCTATGAAAAAATTGAAGAACGGCTTCGTGCGATTGGAGTTGATATTAAACGCGTGACCGATTAATATACGTACCATGGAATTTGAATTGAATCCGAATTTACAAAACCAAGCGATGCAGAAAAAGCAGCGCGCCCACAAAGCGTTTACGAGTTTTGTCGCGGTGTTAATCTTTTGTTTGGGCCTGGGCGTGGGTTCATTGGTAACGACGATTGATGAAGGGCAGTCAGCATCCAAAATTGAGCAGGCAAAACAATTGCTTGGAGACAAAACTCACCCAGACTTTGATTTATTTTGGGAAGTCTGGGACGATGTCAAAGCGGATCATGTGACACAGCCGGTTGATGAAGACAAGATTCTTTATGGTGCAATTGCTGGAATTGTGAATGGACTTGATGATCCGTATTCAATGTATTTTACGCCAGAGCAGAGCAAGGAATTTATGGATGAAATTAATGGTGAGTTTGAAGGGATCGGCGCTGAAGTCGCGATTAAAAATGAGCAGCTGGTTGTGGTCAGTCCAATTGCAAATTCACCAGCCATGAAAGCGGGTATTCAGCCCGGCGATGCAATTTTGTTGATTGATGATCTTGACACGCAATCAATGTCATTGAATGAAGCGGTGAAAAAAATTCGTGGCGCGAAAGGCACGACAGTGAAACTATTGTTGCAACGTGGAGATGAAGAGCCGTTTGAACTTACAATTGCGCGTGATCGGATTCATGTCGATAGTGTGACATCGGAAACTTTGAACGTTGGGGATAAGCGCGTGGTGCATGTGACCATCAACCAATTTAATAATGATACCTATACACTATTTTCTGGGATTGCGACGCAGATTTCGATTGACCGA
>JBIIKE010000056.1:0-5069 GCA_044233365.1 Bdellovibrionales bacterium
TGATGCAGCGCCACATTAATCGTTACCGCATCAAAGGTCGCGTCATCATACGGAATATGTTCGCCAGTCCCAACAAAAAATTCAACTGTCGTTCCATTTTCCGTATTGCGCTTATTGGCATACACAATACTTTCGTCGCTCACGTCGCTTGCCGAAGCAATAGCGCCATTGAGCGCAAACCAGGTTGCAATTTCGCCACTCCCACACCCGAGTTCCAACACACGCTTTCCAGAAACAGGACCAAGATAATCAACAAACACGTCCCACAGATCCTGATTATAATCTGCAAATGACGGCGCAGCTTCCGGCACCTTCAATGATTTATTTTTCCATTTTTCCGCGACAATGTTATTAAAACAGGAGCGTTCAATTTCATTCTTTTGCTCTTCAGTTAAATTATCGAGATCAAGATGATCAAATTCAAGGTTTTGGGGGATTTCGGTTCCGTGCATAGAAGGCAATTATAGCAAAATCATTGAAAAAAGCCCAGAAATATGGCACTGTATTGAAGATGACTACAGAAATTGCGTTTATTATTCCGGCATTTAATGAAGAGTTGATTATTGCCCGGTCAGCTGAGTTATTAGCGCGAGAATGTGACAAGGCTTTTGGTAGTGAGCGATCCTGGCTTGTTGTGATTGCAGAAAATGGTTCGAGTGATGAAACTTTTGCTCGCGCTCGCGAAGTTGCGGAAAAATCCAATGGAAAAATTCGAGCGTTATCGTCAAAGGCCAGTGGCCGCGCTCGAGCGTTGCGGCAAGCCTGTGATGAAGTCCAAGCAGATGTGTATTGTTACCTCGACGCTGACTTGCCAATGGACTTGCAAGATCTTGGCACGCTCATTGATCAAGTGCGAGGTGGGGCAGCCGACGTTGTTGTGGCACGCCGCGCTGGTGATAGGCCATTGAAACGCCGATTGTTGTCTGTTGGTTTTCGGACACTGAATCGCTTACTATTTGATGTTGCAGTTCATGACGCGCAATGTGGAGTGAAAGTGTGGAGCAGGCGAGTGGTCAATGATATTTTTCCGAACTGCCACGAAACTGGATATTTTTTTGACACAGAATTACTCGCGCTCGCACAAAAAAAGAAGATTGTCGTTGCCGAGCAACCAATTCAATGGATTGAGCAACGCTTTCCAGAGCGGACGAGTAAAGTTCGACCTGTGAAAGATACACTGGCAGCTTTCAAGTCACTACTACAGATTAGCCACCGATTGTACCCAGATTTTTCACATGCGGTATTACTGGTTGTGTTATTCGGCTTGTTAATTTTTGGATTGTTTTTTGAGCAACGCTTGATTGTTTCGCCTGGTCACTTTGAAGTGCCAACCCAAAACAATGATCATCCGTGGCCAGTTGTCTGGAATATTCTCATCGGTTCCGTCGCATATTGTGGATTAGGATTTGTGCTCTATCTGATGCGCCGGAAGCACTTGCCGTGGAAATTTCTGATTGCTATTGCGAGTGGTTTTTTTGCCCTCGCGCTAGTGATTGCACTGGTTACTGAACCAACCCGATCACAAGATGTGTATTGGAATCTGTATCTTGTTCGCGGCTGGACGGAATATCAGATGAACCCATACATCACCACACCAGACATGTTGCCTGTTGACCAATTTGCTGGACCAGTGATGGAGTGGAAAAATTTGTCCATGACGCATGGTCCATTGTGGGTTTGGATTGTCAGTCTTGTCACGCAATTTGCACAGACAATCACCGCTGGTTTAGTCGGAATAAAACTCTTCAACATCGCCGCTCTCAGTGTGGCAATTGGCTTCATTGGAAAAACACTGACGCTGCGTGGGTGGAATGATGGTGAGCGGGCAGTTGCTGTGATTTTGCTGTTACTCAATCCGCTGCTGATTCAAATGGCTGTCGTTGATGCACATAATGATGCTTGGGTGATGTTGTCGATTGCGGTTAGTGTGTATTTTTTTCAACGCAAACAATTTGCTGCGAGTAGCGTTGCGCTCATTGCTGGTGCACTCGTGAAATATGTCACGGTTTTTGTATTCCCAGTCCCAGTGGTTGCCTTGCTAGCTTCAACCCTGACGCTGCGCAAAAAAATGCAACAGCTCGTGTGGATAGTTGTCGGTGGTTGCCTCTTGTTGACAGTCTATATTCCGTTTGGATTGCCCTGGTTACTCACCAGTGGGTTGAATAATGAGCTCACTGACCGGGGCTCATATAATTCATCTCTCCTGCCGACTTTTGTGTTGCATCGCTTGTTTGGTTGGGACATTGCTGAGCTCCGGTTGTTTGGAATCTCCTTGGCACTTGTTGTCTTGTCTGTACTCTTGATACGTCGTCAATTTTCTCAGGCTCTGTTCTGGCCGACGCTGATTCTATTGAGCGTTGGCAATCCGTGGTTTCAATCCTGGTATCTTTTGTGGCTCGTCCCACTATTTTTGCCTCTGGGCGTCGCTACGTTGCCGATTTTTATTCTTACGATCAGTATTGTCTATTTGGTGCCAGATGTCATTTACTCGATTCACACGACAATTGTCGTATTCATTCCACTGTTCGTATGGCTGCTGCGTTTTATATGGTTGCGAATAAAAAATACACCGCTGAAACGCGGTGCATCTTCTTTGTCGGGGCGGTGAGACTTGAACTCACGATCTTCTGGTCCCAAACCAGACGCCTTAGCCACTAGGCCACGCCCCGTAGAGCCATCGTATTCTAACAGAACACGAAAAAAAATCAAGCCGCTCTCGGCGTTTTGGTCAACTTGCCATTTTTTGACTGCTGTTTATACTGAATCTGATATGAATGCGCAAAAACCATTTGTGATTGGCCTGGCTGGTGGCTCCGGGTCTGGGAAAACCACCTTGGCGCGGATTCTGGCTGAGTCATTGCCATGGGAGGTGATGGTTGTGGGATTAGATCAGTTTTATCGGCATTTGGGAGACTTGCCTCTCGAGCAACGTAAGCTGACAAATTTTGACCATCCAGATAGTTTGGATTTTGCGGCTTTTGAGCAGGTTGCTCGGGATTTGGCCGCAGGACGTGAAGCGAGTGTTCCAGTGTATGATTTTGCAGAATGTAATCCGACGGGTGAGTGTGTTATTGTGAAGCCGACACCGATTATCTTGCTTGAAGGGATGCAGGTGTTGTGGCACGAGCCCTTGTTACAACACCTTGATATGGGGATTTTTTTGAACATTGATGAACCGACGCGCTTGGAGCGTAAGTTGGAGCGAGACATACGTGAACGTGGCCGGTCATATGCTGACGTCATGGATATGTGGGAGACACGTACCAAGCCGATGCATACACTCTATGTTCAGCCCGGCCGGATGAATGCGGATTTGATTTTTACTGACAGTTTTGGTCCTCAGGTGTTACAAGTGGTGACGGATGAAATTGTGCGGCGGTTGAATATTCGAGAAGGGGATATTGATGCAGTGCTCTGATCGCTGAGCCGCATTGACCAGCGGCCAAACATTTGCTATCCTGTTCAGGCTTTCCACAAAATGAGTTGCATAACCTATCCCTGCCGGGGTAGCTCAGTGGTAGAGCAGAAGACTGAATTTCGGTCCCCCGTATCGTAAGGTACGCGGTGTAACTGGGTGAATTCGGGGAAACCCCTTGTGGGCAATCCCGAGCCGAGCTTCGATGGGCTTTGATGTCGAAGAAGGTGTAGAGACTATGCAGTGAGTCCCAACAATACTCTGCAGCTAGCGCCCAGCTCCTCTCTGTGTGAGAGGATGAAGAGATAGTCCAATCCTCACGGTAACGTGAGTGGCAAAAAAGGAAAATCTTCGTGTCGGCAGTTCGATCCTGCCCCCCGGCACCAAAAACCACCCTAGCGGTGGTTTTTATTTGTAAAAAATACGTATGAAAAATAATCTAAAACAAGCAACGATTAAATTACGAAAACAAGGCCATTCGTATGGTGAAATATCAAAGCAAATGAACGTTGCGAAAAGCACCTTGTCTTTTTGGTTGAAAGATATTCAGCTGTCAAAAGTTGCAAAAAATCGCCTTGAAAAAAATATTGCTACACGTAATACAATGCTATTAAAACAATATAGTCTTGCGCGATCAGAAGACGCAAAGACGCGAGCTGACAAGATCAAATTAGAGGCAATGAAAATGATTCGTCCATTGAAAAAGAATGAACTATTTTTTCTCGGCCTTGGATTGTATTGGGGCGAAGGCTATAAAGTGTTCGATAATCATCGCGCGTGGCAGGCAATTGATTTTGTAAATTCAGATCCGACGAGCGTTGTGTGTTTCATGGAGTTTTTAAAAGTGTGCTGTAATATTCTTCCCGAAGAATGTAAATTACAAATTCATTTACACAGCGACAATGATGCTGAAATGATCATTGATTATTGGGCTGCATTGCTATCGATTCCACGTCAAAATATTATGAAGCCTATCTTTACGTACAAACAAAACCGAATTTCAAAAAGAATATTGTCCTACGGAACGGTGCATTTACGCGTATATAATAGAAAGCATTTTCAAAAATTAATGGGTTGGCTCAGCGGGTTACAAAACCTTTATCAGCAGCCCCATTAAATATCTGTATTATGATTGTTCACGCATAACAATGTACGCCAGAAAGTAAAAGAGAATACCTGGAAAGAAACCTGAGAAAACTACCACCAATAAAAATCCAATACGAAGCAGTGCAATGTCAATGTTAAAATATTCTCCAATCCCAGCAATCACGCCAAGAAACATTTTATTTTCACTGAGCTTTAAAATACGAGGTTGTTTATTTGTCATACAAATAGTATAGAGCAGACTGCCTCGCGTCGCAAATGATATTGTATGATACAATACAGTTAATTAAAAAAATTATATGAAAAACTTTTTTGCGGCCGTGTGTGTTTTCGTCATCCTTTTTTTGTTCCCACTTGTGTTAATCGCAACTGTTGCGCAAACGCAGTTGTCTGGACCTGTTGCGCTCAAGCAAATTATCCGTGATGCACAAATTGCAGAACAAATTCCAGATTTGATTGTCGCAAAAATGCAGGAGTCGACAGAAGGTGAGCAAGAAGTTTCTGAAGAGGAAAATGAATCTGACAAACAAGGAGTGATTAACACGCGGGC
>JBIIKE010000038.1:0-6813 GCA_044233365.1 Bdellovibrionales bacterium
CCGCTTACTGAACTTGCGGATAGCTGTACATTCACATCTGGTTGCCAACTATCTTTTGTGAGGCGATCTTGAATAAATCGCTCGGGATCATGCCAATACATTACTGTCGCACTGTCTCGCACATGGCCATAATAAATCCAGGTTGAACTATATGAATCTTTATGGATCCCAAAATGTAAATGAACACCCCAACCACCATTTTCTGCTCGACTTCCAAGACTCCCAATGCGCGTACCCATTTTCACCACATCACCAACCGCAACTGGTTGATCAGATGGTTTTAAATGACCATACAAAGAGACCACTTTACTATTATTCGGTAACGTGTGTTCAATCAAAATAACTAACCCAAAGCTCGTGCGCTCACGAGCCTCTTTCACAACACCATCACCAATGGCGTAGACCGGCGCACCTTCACCAAGTTCGCCTCCTAAATCAATCCCCATGTGGTATAAACCGGTTGATAACTGATCACCTTGCTCAGTCACCACCTCCCAATTCCGCATTGGATAGATAAACGTCTTTGCAACTGGCGTTGCAGCTTGCACAGGTGCTCCAAAAAATACAATGCAAAAAACAGCGACAGCAAAGACAAAAAAAGACTGCCGCGTTATGCTCACAGTCTTTTGTGTCATATCTTATTCAATTAACGTTGCATTTCCAAGGAGAACATCAACAACTACCAGCCCTTTACCTGCAAGTGACTGCACGAGCTCATGGTGAATCTGCTGTTCAATTTGAGAACGATTGCTACTGAAAAAATCATGCGCGTTCCATTGTGCACCAACAGTGCGGATGCGGGAGCGGATCGTTGGACGAATAATCTTTTCAATATAATTGTCACCAATAAACTGCCACAGCTGCGTCGCGTTATCTGGATCAACATGAAACAAGATCGTCATTTCAAGCTCAACATTTTGCGCGTCATGACTCGCAACAATAATTGATTGATCACCAAGATCGCTGACCACAATATCAAAACCACGACGAATTTGATATTCTTGAACCTGCGTATTAAATAATTTTGCCTTATGCCAGAACGGAAGCTTTAAATGCAAGCCTGGTCGCAAAACTTTTAACAACACACCTTTTCCGTGGGAATAAATACACGCAACATAGCCCGGCGGCACACTGACGAACATGCCAAACAGAATGTCTTCAACCGCAAGTGAAATAATTAGCTTATCCATAAATCATCAATCTTTTGTTTAAGTTTCTCATCTTTTACAATATATCGCAAGGCTACCATTTTGACAGCTAAAATCAATAAGGTAAAGATCATCGTTGTCGATAAAAACAACGCTTTTGCAGATGGCAAAACAATACAAGTTAAATAAATACCAAGCGGGAACACAAGCACCATCAAAAGATCTGTCCGTGTTTTTTCACCTGTTCGATTCATATAATGCACAATTTGACTGACCAACATCACACCAGCTGCAAATAAGGAAGCAGAATTACTGGTGATAATTAAATTAAGACGGCCAAAAAAATACGGGTCCACAATCCCTGGATCAATATTAAAGGCATAGAGAAAATTATGTTTAAGCCCTGGCTGCAACCCAGAGGCAAAAATTTCATACAGTACAAAAAAGAAAAAGAGCTGAAAAAACAATGCAACGATATTAGATAAAACGCCAATATGATTTTTTTTCAGCAAACGACGAATTGCTTCTCGTTGTTTTTCCAAGTTATGTTTATAGCGAGTTTTTATTTCTTCAATCACTGGTTTGAGTTGTTCAAGCCGAATTTCCGCTCGAGCACCTCGAACATTCAGTGGAAGAAGGATGATTCGAATAAAAATAGTAAACAAAATAACTGCGAGGCCCATATCTCGACCTGGTGAGATTGAATAAAAAAACAGCAACAGATTATACAGTGGCTGATACAACAGATCGTACCAAATAAATTCAATCATAGTTCAATGTATAGTATACTACAAAATAATGAAAAATTCAAGGAGATTTTTTAGTGGAAACTGGCTGAACGATGCATTACTGCTCGTGTTGATTTTTTTGATTTTGAAAGCTGGATTATTAATTGTCGCGATTGCAGCTGACCAAGTCGGTTACTTTTGTGATATTTGTCATGATACAAATGTCTTGTGGTCTGGAAATGCGCTGCGCTCACCACTCTCGACGTTGCAAACCTGGGACGCACAAAATTATTTGCACCTGGCTGATGCATGGTATGTGGGTGGTGAAAAATCGATTGCATTTTTTCCATTATTGCCGGCGCTGTTGCGGGCTGTTTGGCTTGTAACTGGCCAGTCGTTTTTGGTAGCGCAAAGTGTGGCGACACTGTTGTCGTTTGGAGCGGTGGTGAGTTTTTACTCGATGGTTCGTGTGCTCTCAGATCGGCGCGTTGCTCTGTGGTCGACGGTATTGTTAATGACATTTCCAACTGCGTTTTTCTTGCATCTTATTTATACAGAAGCCTTATTTATATTATTGTTTTCGTTGCTGGTCATTGGCCTGATGCAGCGCTGGCCATGGTGGTCTCTTGTGCTGGTGAGCGCTGGACTGGTTTTGTCACGACCACATGGGATTGTTGCGGTTGTAGGAGTCGTAGTTGCGGTCGCCTGGTTGAATTATGTAGGATCACCCAAAAAATGGGATGCTCGCGCGCTTGCAGAGTTCTGTAAACCATTCAGCGCCCCTCTGATTGGTGTGCTCGTTGGCGTTCTTCTCTACTTTGGGAATATGCAGTGGTCAACGAATGACCCATGGGCTGGCTTTGCGATTCAAAAAAAATTCGGCAGTGGCTTTGATTGGTATTATGTGTGGCATCCGTTGCAGTGGATTCATGATGCGTTTTTAGTTGACGGAACATTCATGAGCATTAATCACAGTATACTGAGTCGACTGATTTTTTTCTTTACTTGCATTGGCCTGGTGCTGTTGTGGCGATCCAAATCCTTCCGCGCGTTTTTTCCGTTGACCGTTGTATTGATTGCGATGTCTGCCCTGCCTGGAACATTAGCATCCTATGCACGCTACGCCCTTTCGATGGTAATGATTTTTCCAGCGATTGCCGATGCATTATTAAAACCGACAAAAAGAACTGGGCAGCGACGTCTCAATTTCAGCCTGCTTTTGACACTGGTTATTCTCAGCACCGCCGCACAACTACTTCTGTTTTTCTATCACGCCAGTAATTTATGGGTCGGATAGCCAGTGCCATCTTTACTGAGCCTCTTGCATATAGTCAACGACAATTGAAATAATCCCTTTGACTGTTTCATTACAGGATTTAAATTGCACAACATCTAAAATATCACTACCATATATTCTAAACAAATCGGAAATCAACGCATGAACAAATGATTGAGTCGCTCCATCAACCTGCTCAAAATCAATTATAATAGTTTCTTTTTGTTCAAGAGCTGGAATAATTTGTTGTAAACGAATATCACGAGCGATATCCTTATTCTCTGCAAACTCTCCGACCAAAGGAAATAAGTGAATGTGCTTCATATAAATTGCGGTTTTTTATAACGGGATTTTTTTCTTGCTTTTATGGCTGTACTATACGTCTCATTCATCAGTTGCAATAATACAGCAAACTCATGCGTTGCATCCAGCGAAATATCAATCCCAACAACCACACCATTCCATTTTGGAAGATCGTTTCTCTGAGAATGACTATCATCAAATGGATCAGCGTGGAGTTGTGTTCTTTTGCCTTTTTGTTTCAACAATTTATACATCGCTCTTCCACTATAGATCATAAAAAAATCCTTATTCACTGTAGCAATTGATTTAATAAAAAATAATCCAGCACCGGCATTATATTCAGTCCCACCTTCTTTTGACGTTGTGCCTGTAATACCTGGAGTGAGCGCTAGTCTAATTGCATCTAAATCATTTATTGGATTATGTGACTCATGAATCGTACGCCACATACCGACACCAGTATCAGCAATACCAATACGAATTGTGTTGCTCTTAGGGTAATATTGCGCGCAAACAATAGCGCCGTTTTTCGAGCCAGAATGCTCTAATACATTTCGAATGAGTTCGCTCATGATATAGCGGATTGGTTCAGCGTGATGCGGCTCAAGATGAAGTAATGGGGTGACTTCTATAATAAAATGCGACAGTTGATCAGCGGTTTGAATCTGGGTTAATGGAATAAAGCGTCCAGTTGATTCATGGGCAGTAATGTGAATACCAGACTCAATGCCCAAAAAATCAAACAGCTTCATCCGTTCAAGATAGTGTTTTGATTTTGCTTGGAGATTGCCAAAATGGATCTGCGATGGCTCAAGATTTACACCAAGCGCAGCAATCATTGATAATACAACTGGATGCATCGACATCCATTTTTGATGTGTAGTAATTGTTAATTCATGAGAATCGGTTGGATCAAACCCATCTAAAAATGGATCGATATTCCCAAGCCAGACACTATTTGGAATATGAATCTTCATAAAAAAGCTCTATTAATCAATATTTTACCGGGAATTTTGTATTTTGTCAAATTACCGGGATTCCCGGTAATTTTCTTTAGAGTCTGAATCCCGGTGATATAGCGCCTCTCCAAATGTTATTTGACATAAATCGCGAAAAAACGTAGTATGGCTGGTCGTCTGAAAACGGTCGATATCACACAATTATGGCAAAAGAACGCAAAGAAGATCAAATTCTATCCCTTTTTAATCAGGCATCTGCTGTCTTGATTGCGTTGCCATTTCAGCCAACAACTGATGCGATTGCCTCTGGCCTTGCCCTACTTGCCGTCTGCGAAAAGCTCAAAAAACGCGCCAAGATTGTGTCGTTTAATTTTCAACTGCCAGCAAATCACGGCTTCCTACCAAAAAGCGACGAGATTTTTGATGACATTTCGAGCCTGAAAAAATTTATTATTTCATTGGACCTCGCCAAAGCGTCGGTCGAAGAATTATCTTACGAAATCCAGGACAAACATTTAAATATTTTTATCACACCAAAGGAAGGTAACTTCACGGCCGCGGATGTCAAAACCTCAGACAGTGATTACGCGTTTGATTTAGTAATCACGCTCGACGCAAAAGATTTGGAATCACTTGGTCAGCTCTATGAAAAAAATGCGGAGTTTTTTTATAACACACCGATTGTGAATATTGACCATACGGCTGCGAACGATCATTTCGGACAAGTGAATTTGGTGAACGTCACTGCAACCTCAACCTCAGAAGTGATTTTTGAAATGTTTGAAAAATGGCCACATGAATTATTGGACGAATATATCGCGACAAATTTGCTGACTGGCATGATTAGTAAAACCAAAAGTTTTCAAGCAGGTAGCGTGACTCCCCGCTCACTCGCAATTGCATCTCATTTAATTGACCAAGGTGCGCGACGTGATGAAATTGTAAAACATTTATATCAAAGTAAGAGTGTGAGCACTTTAAAACTCTGGGGCAAAGTGTTGTCAGGGCTACAAGCCGACACTGATCATGATTTAGTCTGGTCGCATCTGACACACGCTGACCTCACAGAAACCAACGGCAACGCGGACACCATTGCGGATGTCATCGATGAGCTGATCATCAACACGCCTGATGCGAAGAATGTGGTGATTCTCTATGAAGACGGTGAACAAAAAGCTGATGCAGAAAAACGTCAGATGATTGCGCTTGTCAGCACAGCACCATTTATTCACGCCAAAGAGTTGTTTGCTGATTTTGCACCAAAAGGCTCGGACCATTTTGTCACACTATCGAGTACGCTGAGTTTGAAAGAATTTGAACGCGTGATTTTAGATCGTTTGCGCACAGAATTACAAAAAGCCAAAGCATAATAGTGTACTCGCTGCTCATCTGGGCTCGGTGACAAAACTTTGATATACTATTGTTGTTATGAACAATGGTTTTTCGTCGATTGAAGATTTAATGGGAAGTAAAAATACCGCTGGTGCAGGCGGCGCTGATTTTGGTTCTGCACGACCAACTCGAGCACCGCGTTACAGCAACCCAACACCGGCGCAAGCTTCGACTCCGACACTCGCTCAGACGCAAATTGCACAACCTGTTGACACCACTCCTCATCTCGATCCATTTCTTGAAAAGAAAATGCAGACCTTTGATTTACAAAGTAGTGAAAATGATGTCAAAACTCACGCTATTTCTCTTGGTCTGCCATATATCCAACTCGAAGGCTTTCCGATTGGCCCGGAAACCATCAGTATCCTTCCAGAAGAAACCGCACGCGACAATAGTCTCGTTGTATTTTTTCGGTTAGAAAACCAAATGCGTGTTGGCGCGCTTGATCCACTGAATGAAAAAACGACTGCGGTTGTTCAACAATTAATCAAAGATCATCCAGGCACAAACGTCGTTGCCTACATGATTTCTCCGCACAGTTTAGAAGTAGCACTTGAGCTCTATAAAAATGTCACGAAAGTGAAAGAGGTAGAAATTGGCGTGCATATTTCTGCAGCACAAGTAAAACAATTTCAAGATGAATTGACCTCCTATGATATTTTCGAGCAGCGCCTCAATGCAGCAAATATGACAGAAGCATTTGCAATGCTTGTATCAATGGCACTCAATGAAGGCTCATCAGATATTCATATTGAAGCCGAAAAAGAAGCAGCCTTAGTGCGCTTTCGAATTGACGGTGTACTCACAACCGTTGCGCATTTACCATTAACCACGCTTCCCCATTTAGTGTCACGAGTCAAAGCGATTGCAGAATTGAAACTCAACATTACTGATGTGCCACAAGATGGCAGTATCTCCATTGAATTTGAAGATGGCGAAGCGCTTGATATTCGTGTTTCGACGTTGCCGAGCGCATTTGGTGAAAGTATCGTCATGCGTTTGCTGAA
>JBIIKE010000039.1:0-6798 GCA_044233365.1 Bdellovibrionales bacterium
GCGGCCAAGGTGAGGCCGGGCAATTTGGCGGACCAGCTGGCGATTTATATGTGGTGATTCATGTCAAAGGTCACGCAAATTTTCAGCGGCAAGGAGATGATGTGGTGGTTGAAGAAACGGTGTCGTATGCAACAGCTGTGCTCGGTGGACACATTGACGTTGAAACGCTTGACGGTGTGGTTGATTTGAAAATTCCAGCCGGAACAACTGCTGGAACAATTTTGCGCCTGCGTGGAAAAGGCATTCAGCGTTTGCAACAACACGGCCGTGGGGACCATCTCGTGAAAGTGAATATCCATGTCCCGCAATATCCATCTCGTAAATTCAAAAAACTCCTCAAGCAGATGGAGGAGTTTGAAGGGGAAGAGTAACTATTCTTGACCGGTTTTTTTCACTCGAAAACGTCGCAAGATGCCTGAACTGTCACCACGGTAATAGCCAAGTTTATATTCTTCTGCTAATTGTGCGATAGTATCCTGCTCAGCAGCTGGCATCGATACTTCGGTCGGTCGCTTCATTTGAGGCTTTTTACCTGGAAAAAAAAGATCAGAAAAACGCTGTTGCAAATTATGAGAACCTCTATTTCTTTCCGCTTGCATTTGTTGAATTTGAGCATTTATATTTGCAAAAAAAAGATCAGAAAAACGCTGTCGTATATCAGCAGGATCTATATTCCTCTCTGTTTCCGCAGAGGCGACTAACGCTGTTATTGCGCCTGTTGTATCCCCAAGAAGAAATAATTGACCGTATGATTGTTTGTGTTCAGGCACTAATTTTGCATCCGTCAATAAACTTGCTATATCATTACCACTAAATCCAGTTGGCTTTGGATGCGTGTGTATGAATCCAGCAATTTGTGATGCTTCGCCGGTTGATGGATCTATTATAACTCCACCTGTTGGAAGGATTGAAGTTTCATCACCAACAATAATTTGGTCATCACGATGCATCGCCAATCTTTTGCTTCTTGGGTCATACACTATCAACGCACCATGCTCACGATGTTCCGGATCTTCATTCATTCTCCGTACACATTCCATTGTTTTGGTGGCCATGCGGCTAATGTCAATGCTTGTTGGGAGTTGTTCAAAAGAAATAGCTCTGCCCTCAGCATAGGCATCAATGATGTGTTGCTTGAGTTCTTCATAACCCCAATGACCCTCACGATGTTGTTCTTGGGTGGGTGGTTGTGATGTAAATCTACGTTCTTTCATTATATTAAGATAATAGATCTTGATAGCTCTGTCTAATTTCTCTAAAGAAAGACATTTTCTAAACGGTTTGGTATAATGTCTATATGCAACGACAAGAAAAAGTTTTTCGTAGAAATGACGGTCATCCGCCACATAATTTACCAGTTGGCGATGCAGTGCTACATGCAGCTGATCCAACAGGTGTTGATGCTATCGCTCGTGAAGCACTCGAAGTGCGTCCACCAGAAAATGCACTTCAATTTGTTGAGGCATCTTTGAGCGCTGTTGAATACTTGATTATGAATGATGGTATTTCGCGAAATGATCGAGCATTTAGTCTTGCTACTCGGCTTGCACAACGTTTAGAAGAATATTTGGTTGCATCACCCGATTCAGCTCAAGATGGAACAGAAGATTCCCATGCACCAGCTCGCACCCCATCATTATTTGCGCAAGATCTATTTCAAGGCAGTGAAGATCAGGCAATGACAGTTGTTCGCACAGAATTTGTGATTGAAATAAATAGTTTGGTGCGTGAACTATGGAAGGCGATTCAAGAAGAACATACTGTTTCACAAAGCACCGGGCAACAATTCCAGCAGTTTGACGATGTAGCAGCTCGGTTACGAGTTGGAGAGGCAGAGCGTACACCAGAAGCATTTGCAACCGCAATGCAGATGCCAATGGACACTGTTTTTGCCCAATTTCCAGAATTGTTGAATGAACAGTTAGCTGTGCAACGGAAAATGATTTTACAAAATCCATTTGCCCCACAGTATGCGCAGTATTGGCAAGACCGGAGACGCTCAACAGCAATTGTGCGCGGAATAGAGAGTCCACGACCAGAACAATTACCGGCATTATCTGATCTTATCGCTGGACGTGGCGAACACGCAGCCTTTCTTTTGACCGAAGAGCGTGAACAACTTGAACAGTCAGCAGGAGATAACAGAGCGGTCATTGAAGCAATAGAATTGCTTGAGGATTTTCTTGGTCAAACAAGTGCTGATATTGATAGTATTAATACAAACGACCAAGTAGTGCTGGCGCGCCGTCTAGTGAATTTAAATCTCTTACGGGAACGACCAGAAAATACCATTGCACTGCTCAATGCATGTGAAACTCTGAAACAACATAATCCCGAATTATTTTTCCGACTCCTTGGAACAAGCACTTCGCTCAGTGATGGTACAGCCACCGAAAGCGATCTCTTTGGCAATCCGCTAATGATTGCGCTGGACCAAACCAATCGTGATTTGGCAACGCGGAAAGTATCAGCAGGTTTTGGCGTTTTGCGTGATCGTATTGATTCGTTGTTATCGACAGATCCAGCCGACCGGCGGAGTGCTTTGCCATATTTGAATGAACAGCAATTGCGGGCAGCAGAAGAAGGGTTGCAAGCTGCTTTGCGTGGAACAGATGAAGCACAAGGTCCAAATGTCATTGCAATGACTATGATGCTGAAATACACACCAGCGCTTGAGCTTGGAAAACTTATGCGAGAAGTTGGATTTGAACGCCGTGGTGAATATGTTGAACGCATTCGCAATGGCACACCACGTGAAATCCTTGCTGATTTAATGGATATGCCAGAAGAACTCTTCGAAGACCCAGAAGTGATTGCTGCCTGGAGAGAGCGGTATAATTTGGACCATCCGGATGACATGCATCGCATTGAAATGAACACAGCTTTAGTACCGTATTTATTTTTACCAAAAAACAATGTATTAAGTGATGAAGAAGTGGCTCGCAGTCTTATAGCACGCCATCGAATATTGCAGGCAAGTAAACGTGGTGTTCAGGCCAGGCGTAGTTTGAGTGATCGGGTGCGCGGACGATTTGTGCCAAGCTCTGACATTGTTGATACTCTGTATGATGACCCTACTCTTGCGTTAGCAATGGAAGATGATAAGTATTCCAGGCATGATTCTCCTGATAAAATAGTGAATATACAGGCTTTGACAGGGATGGGTGATAGTCCGTATATAGGCACTTCTCGTCTTGAAGAGAAGAAATATATTGCGAATTTTCATGCATTTATTCTTGGGCTATTTGCTCATGCACCAAAAGAGTTGTACGCACGTCCAGCAGAGGTGCTCGATTCTGGTGAAGTGAAAATAAGCGGAATGCACGAATTATTGTTGGCCTTGCGGGGTGCATATAAACACCCAAGAGAGATTTCGGGAACTTTTGATACTATAAGTCCAACGATATTATTACCTCGAGAAGAGTGGATGAGTGACCGTGATTGGCAAGAGGTTCCTATGCCTGATGTTGTGATTGAGGAGTATGATGTTTTTGGAAATCAGCCTAATTTTCAGATTACGCAACAATCCACGGAAGGAGCTTCGCCGCAAGTAACAGTATCTCTCTATGATAATTTTATTAGATCAGCGATGAGTTATCATCAGGGCTCTCCGGGTCGATTATTTGCATCTTTAATAGAAGTGAATTCTTCTTTTCGTCGCACATTAGATTCTAGTTCAATGTACACTTGTCTTCATTTGCAACCAGCTGCTGAGCTAGATTCTGCAGAGGAGCATGATGCGTTCGTACAAAAATTACAAGAATTATACGGCTCATCTGATCGTCAATATATCAATGTACACTTTGGTAATGGTGATTTTCAGCTCATTGGTTTTCCTGAAAAATTAACACCGTTAGAAAAAAGATTAAATGATATAATAGAGCCTATTGTTGTAGGTCGTATTGTTGAGCAACTCTGGTCAATAGGTCGTGATCCAGTGTCAGTAAATGCCAATAGAGTAAGTGACTTGTTTCGTCGGGCAAAGGACATGGTCGAATTGAGCCATCGAGCCTGCCAGGAAAAATTTAATGAACTAATTGATGAGAGAGTAAGGCAGTTAGATGTTGAAATTGCAACCTTGACCCCGGGCGATGATCAAAGAAAAATATTAGAATCGGCAAAGAGCTTATTTGAGTCAACAAAAGTGCTCATTACAAGTCGGCCAAAATCAGTTTCTCCATTTGGAACAAGATATTACCCCATTGAAGGAGGGGTTATAGATGAAAATAAATAAATCAAAGATAAAATTTTTGTCAAAGCCGCTAAAATATACGCCTACTTTTAGCTTGAAGAATAACTATTCTTGATAGTGGGCTTTTTGTTCCCCGAAATGTGCGCGGAGCGCTGCTTGGTGTTCAAAGAGTTCTTTGCTGGAATATTCTAATCCAGGAAGATCAACAAAGGTGAGCATTCCGTCTTTGATACCGGAAATAGTTGCCGTGCCACCAACAAGCTCATCCCATGAATCAACGTACACAACATCGCCAACTTGAAAGATCTGATATTTCTGGACGAGTTCTCGGAGTGACATTTTTTGACTATACCAATCAGACAAATAGGCGCTGCGGGTTGCGTTGTCATATTGTTGAAGGGCGCCTTCAATAACGAGTGGGTCAACAGCAAAAACCGCAGTGTGTGATGATGCGGTAACAAGAGTTTCAATGAGAAAAGTACCGCATACACCACATGCGCCAATTGTGTATTGAACACCATCGACAGTGCCAATGTCTGCAATGCGATTAATCGCGTGCCGTGTAAATTGGTGGTTTTTACAGTATTTATCAAACATGCCTTGAGCGTAGCATGACTCGCATAATAATTTAAGTATCCATCTATGTTTGCTATACTATTAGTAAAGAATTATTTCCTCAGAAAAAAGTATGACTATTGAGCAATTCATTATTGGCTATATCATCATCATTAACGCTGTGACATTTTTGGCGTATGGACTCGATAAGGCGCAAGCGCGTAGTCACCGCTTCCGAACTCCAGAAAAAACCTTGTGGCTGCTCGCGCTGATCGGTGGATCTCCAGCAGCCTTGCTTGCCATGAATCAGTTTCGGCATAAAACAAAAAAGCTGTCGTTTCAATTACCGTTGATTCTTATTATTGCCGCGCAGATTGCGGCAGTGTATGGTACTTACTCTTTTTTCTTCACACAATAGTTTTATTCCAAGCTGTTTGATTGGATCGCATCAAGCGGGCTATCTACTTCAACAAATCGCACATCAATACTTTCAACTGATCCGTCATAGTCAGAGAAATTGAATTGTGCTGGTTTGCAACGATTGTTATTTTCTTCATCAGCATTGAGCGCATCTGGAATATCTTTCTGGATATCTAATTCTAGTGTGTCTGTATTGTAGAGATAGAGTGAGCAAGCGTCTTCACGTGAACGTGCATAGAGCCAGATCATGTTTTCGTTATTGGGCAGTACGCCAATAGCATCATACAAGTATGGCGCTGATGCGTCTGTTCCCCAATAGAGCGCAGCATCCATTTTTGCAACCAGACTCCCGTTAGTAGACCACACACATACCGGGGTTTTTTGACGACCCCCATCTTCTGGAGTCGCACCATAGGTAATCAGCGTTTTTGGACCTTGCCAATAGCCATGCTCTGAAACGCAATCAAGCGCCGGCAGTTCAACAGTTTTTTTGGAATCAATGGTGATGATGCGATGGACTTGAAACCATTCGCCATTTTTTTCTACAGCATTCGCAATGAAAAGTCGGGTTTTGTCTGGAGACAGTGTGCTGCTGTCAACTCGAGAGCTTATTTCTGTATAGAGCGCATGGCGTTTGTTGTCTTTGAGAATTTCAAGAGAATAGAGAAATGTACTGGCGTAGCTTTGATCGTACAGCACTGCAGAAAATGGTGCATTCAACGGGAAAATATTTTCCGTTTTTTCTACTCCATCAAGTGGGCTGTCTGATGGTGTGTAATCAGCCAGAGGCAGAGAAAATACATCATGATTCGGAAGTGTATCAAACGATTTCGTTTCAAAGGACACCTCTAGTGTTTTTGTTGTAGCGTTGTCGATGTAGTCACTTACAGTTTTTTGAACAGCGTTGATTTCTGTCTGGACAGGCGCGTCATCAACAAGGTTGTATGTCGCCATCCACCAATACCCAAGCGCAGCCAAGCCCAATAGAAATAGAATTGCCAGAAATAATTTTTTCATAAGAGTGTGGTTTATTTTTTTGGTCGATTAAAAATGATTGCAAGTGGAAAGCGAATGACAGCATCAAAAATCCGTTTGATTCGAGTTGGTTGTTGGATCAGGCGCCAGAGCCATTCCAGTCCAAATTGCCGGAAGATTCTTGGTGCGCGTTTTTGAGCGCCAGTCAGAAAATCAAATGTCCCACCAATGCCGATGCTGATTGTTCCGTGGAGTTGTGATTGGAGTTCAGCCAGAATAATTTCTTGGCGCGGAAATCCCAGGCTGCATAAAATGAGCTGTGGTTTTTTTTCAGTGATTGATTTTTCAGCTTGTACTTGATCTGTCACGATCGTGATATCAAGATTTTCATACCACTCCTGAAATGCCTCTTGAATTTTTTTAGGGGATGATAAACCATCCGGGCGAACTAAACAGAGAACTGACCAATTCTTTAAAGCCGCATATTCAAGAAAACAATTTGTCAGTTCAACGCCTGTGATGCGGTGTGTGACACCGGAGAAAAGTTTTGCACCAAAACCATCAACAACCCGCATGTCCGCTTGAGTGAGTAGATTGTGGTAGTCCGGATTGCGATGAGCGTGCAACAAAATTTCGGGATTGACTGTCACAATCCA
>JBIIKE010000040.1:0-6456 GCA_044233365.1 Bdellovibrionales bacterium
CAAAGGATGGTGTATTTTTTGATTACAAAGCCAAATATACTCCGGGCGCGAGCCAAGAAATAACCCCTGCACCAGTTTCTGCAGAGCTCACACAAGACATTCAAGCAAAAGCACTACTGTGTCACCAATTATTTGAATGCAACGGCGTGAGTCGCACCGATTTTTTACTCGATAGTTCGCGCAACAATGACATTGTCATTCTTGAAACCAATACTGTCCCTGGAATGACCCAAACTAGCCTTGTTCCACAAGGCGCGGCAGCAATTGGTATTTCATTTGCACAAACTGTACAACACATCATCGACAGCGCTGCACAATAAACACGCTACGTAATCGTGAGCGTGAATGACAATGTATACGTTCCTGTTGATTGACGAGCTGGAATTATTTGACTGAGATCAACGCCGGTAATGTCCCATGTACAAAATCCAGACGCAGCACCGCTCGCACTTGCTACTGTAATACTATTCACTGCCGCCGCAACCTCACGAAACGAACTACTGCTGCCAGCACTCACACCTGTTGTTGAGGCGCATGGCGAAACTGGCGTGATGGTGATCCCAGCTGGATTCACTGTCAGGCGCCCACCTTTTGTGTCTGTATCAGCATCGTCTGAACCATCCGTATTCGTGTCATTAAAATCATACGTCACTGAACCTGTGCTCCATAACGCGGTTGCACCAGCAGTCGGTGCTAGCGTCATTGACCACGCACCGCTACCAGTTCCATTGCTCACGCGAATTTTTTGGCTTGATACACCTAACGTTCCAGTGGTTGTTGTGGTAGTGGCTGGCGAAAACGTTGCCGCAGAAAATCCAACAGACGGACTACTGACACTACTACCACCAGAATCAACAATATCAACCGCTAATGGGGTTGTGAGCGTAATTGTTGGCTGAGACGAGATGTTTGTGAGTGTTCCACTAGAATCAACTTGTGAGCGACTAGTCAGTGTATTGACTCCAGGCGTACTCGGCAAATCTACACCAGATGTTCCACCACCAGAACCGTACGTGACAGTTGCCGTTTCGTTTAATGCCATTTGTAAAAATCGAACACGGATATCTGCATCACTCCCATTTGCCACAAATGTCGGACTCCCCGGCCCAATCAGAATGTCATCAAACCAAATTTGCTTTCCATCTAAACCCGCATTGCCAGCCGCATAAAAACAAATCGCTCGAACTGAATTTCGAGTTGAACCAGCTCCAGCAAATGTCCAATTTATATTTGTCCAAATATCAGCACTTGTTGCTGGTAAAGTAAAAAAATCATTAATCGAATCACACGCTGCTGAGTCATCAAATCCAACTCGAATTGCACCTATTGTAATTGCAACATCTGTCCGAAACCAAAAAGACATTTTTGTGTACGCAGAAAAATTTTGACCTGAACCGTAATCATAACTCAAACTGTCAGTTGCATCTGGTGCGCTACTCCCACGATTATCGCATGAGATTGAACCAGGTGACTCATAATAGACACTCGTATCAACACCCCAGCCATCTGGAAAACGTGACAAACGATTACATGTATCTGCGTCATCCATTGTCCAACCTGTCGTACTATCAGCTTCGTTGATAGAATCAGCAATCATTGCAGTGCCAGACATTGAAACAACTGTTCGACCAGCAGTGCCAGCGACTCCTTGCGGAGTTGACCAACCACTACTCGTTGGAATAGTAATAGCAATACCTCCACTATTGAGAGCTTCAGCAGCTGTATACGTAAACGTAAATGTTTGATCGGTTGCGCCAGCTGCTGCAGAAGTTGGTGTGACGACATTCGTTCCAGAACCGTCAGCCGCCTGAATCACACTTGGAAAGCAACTAACAGCAAACACAAAAAGTGTAGCGAGCGTACCAATAAAAACTTTTCGACTGTTATGAGGCCGGTTCATTCTCTTTCTTCTTCTTTTTTGGTGGCGATTTTTTCTTTCGCTTGTTCACTGGCTTTGGTTTTGGTTTTGACTTCTCAGGCTCTAGATCAACCTCTGGCTCTTGAATGTTTTCTTGGGTTTTAAGCAACGCCATTGCTCGACGTAATCGTTTGACTAAACGGACAATCGCAATCACCAACAACACCAATGCAATCACGGCAATGAGACTCACAATACTGATCAAAATCAGTTGTTTTTGTGGGGGCAAAATCCATTGATAGACATCATCTGATTTTACCGTTTGTTTTGCGCCTTTTTGATCCTGATAAACAACTGTCGCCGTCGCTTTCACATATGCAATTGTCGGAGTGGTAAATTCAAAGCTACTCCGTAATGTGTCATCACGTAACACCTGCATACCACGCTCATTATTCGCCGGGAGAAGATGCCCTCGATCAAATAAGGTATCAAGGAATGAATAAACGGGCTCAATACGAGTGACAATAGTGACATCCTCACGGACTGTACCGCTATTTTTCACGTGAATATCAGCTGCCCATTCAGTATGTCGCTCACCAGTCCGTTGCTTCAACGTAAATGAATCAACAGCAATCTCTTCTTTTATTGTTCCTGGCACAGTCACATACACACGCACACCAACCCGGGTGCTCAGCTGAATCCCACCACCGATGAGTTTCGGAATTTCCTTTTTTTCTTGGATCAAAATACCGCCAGCATGCTCTCCCGCATCGATTTTTGCATCTTCTGGAATTTGAATCGTGAACGGCACCTCCTCTTCAGCATGTGCCTCAATTGTCACCTCATCTTTTGATAACACAATCCATTTACCAACTTCATCACGCTCTTCAACCTCTTGCTCCAAGGCAAAGCCGCCATCGGAACTCTTTGCAGAGTCTGCTGGATACAGTTTTAATGTGAGTGGATTGTCAGAATTATTGATAATACGAATACTATCTTCACGCTTTTCTCCAATGGGCAAAGATTTGTAAATAAACCATTGACTTGTATGGTCATTGCCCTCGCCTGGCTTTGCTGGCTTGCCTCCATAACTCCCCGCATCAGCAGCAAAAACTGCATCAGCAGCATTCGCAATGCTAAAAATGATAATCAGGGCGATAATCGTCCAACGTGAGACAGTTTTAAATGGTTGTTTCATAATTTTATTTCTCAATCTTGTATAGTATACCATTGCTCACAAAAAAAGACACGAATCAACGTGTCTTTTTTATATGAATATACGTAGGTTTATGACAATGTAATTGTGAATGACAGCGTGTAGACTCCACTTGGTTGTGATGGCGGGATTTTTTGTGACAATGAGACATCAGTTAAGTCCCATGTACAATACGTCGTTGCGCCTGACCCCGCGGTGAGTAAGGTGATGCTTGAAACGGCAGCAGAAATTTCACGAAACGATGCTGAAGAGCCACGGGTCAAGTCTGTGAGTGGGCAAGCCGTATCGTCTGGAGAGCCGGCTCGAGTAGCGGCTGAAGGGTCAATCGTCAAACGTCCACCTTTTGTGTCTGTATCTGCATCATCCGTTCCGTCTGCATTACTATCATTAAAGTCATACGTGTTACCACCAGATGTCCAGAGAGCTGTTGAGCCAGAAGTCGCAGCAATCGCAATTGTCCAGGTTGCATCAGACGTTGGATTATTCACTCGAATTTTTTGTGATGATGTACCGAGTGTGCCAGTGATTGTTTGAACTGAAGTGGAAAAAGTAGTGCCGGAAAAAGTAACGCTTGGGCTACTGACAGACACTCCCCCAGCATCCACAATATCAACAGATTGTGAGCCATCGGTGATAGTTTGAGAAAATGATGAGGCATTAGAGCCAAAAACAATTGAATATAAGAAAAAACTCGAAGCAAGCGCAAGAGCAAGTGCTAATAAAATCAAGGAAAGTGATGACCGAATTGCCTGAAAAACAGCAGTCATATAGATATAAATTGTTTTTTTATTTTTATTTTTTTGAGAACAAATGTATTGTATCACATTTTATTCATCTTGGCAAGAGTGATTTATCGCAAAAATAGAAAAACAATGGTACACTGATTGTAAATAAATCAATATACATTCTTTTTTATGGCAAATGAACAACTGCGTGACTATATTAAATCACAAATTGACCGCGGCGTTGCCCGGGACGCTATTGAACAAGCTGTCTTAAAAGCTGGTTGGCCAGCAGATGCAGTAAAAACAGAAATGGCTGCAGCTGGCAGTGTTTCTCCGGTAACACCAGCAGCCCCAAAAATGAGTGCCCCTACGAACGCATCTGGACCAGTTGATATGTTTGCAGATGCAGACACTAGTGGCGCTGCGGCCTCAACTATGCCTGGTCTACAGCCCCGAGCGGCTGTTGTAAGCCAGTCACCAGCTACACAACCAGTAAAAACAGCCTTAGCACCAAATATGATGCAACCGGCGAAACCGAGTGCCTCAATTTTCCCAACCAGCGTGAAGCCACGGATGGTCAATGGAATGTCTGGCCGCACAAAAATTCTTGGCCTTATTGGTGCTGTAGTACTTCTCTCAGCTCTCATTGCAGGAGGAGCCTATGCCTACATGAACCTCGCTGGATCTGGTGGGCGTACTGCAACGACTGCTCTGAATAACGTGAATAACTTACAATCGGTGTCCTTTGCAATGACTGTCGTTCCACAGTTTCAGCAAGGGCAAACCAACAGCAACCCACTGACGAATCGTCCTATTACAGACCTCAGTCTCCAAATCAGCGGTCAAGCCGCGGGCCTGACGACAGCTACTCCATCTGCAGCTGGTACTGTGGTTGCAAAACTGAGTGGAAATGGAGGCTCTGATACGTATCAAGCAGAAATCCGCAGCGTTAATAACACCCTCTACACAAAATTTGGTGAGCTAGCCGGTGCTCCAGCGATCACAGCTTCTGTGTTGCAAAACCAGTGGTTTTCATTGACAACGCAGAGTATTTCAGCGGTCAATAGCGCTAGCGCATCCAATATTGATGGCCGTATTTTGAAACAACTGTCTGCAACTGAACTGACACAACTAAAAAATGCCTTAAGTAGCTCTGGAATGGTCAGTGTTGGAAAACGTGAGAGTTCGGAAAGCATCCAAAATGTCGAAACAGCAAAATATCCATTAACATTAACAGCAGCTGGAACAAAACAGTTTACTCAATCAATTGCACCGGTGCTGACAGCGCGTGGTATTACAACAGCACAAATTCAGGCTTGGCAAAAAACTCTCGAAGGCAAAGGTGATCTGAAAGGCGCAATCTGGATTGGCAAAAAAGATAAACAAATTTATCAAGTTCAGTTAGCTATTCCAGTTGGTGGAGCAGGTGGAATTGAACAGATTGTTGTTGGTGTAACCATGTGGGATCACAATAAAGAGGTGAAAATTGAGATTCCAAGCCCGGTAAAACCACTCGATACTGTCTTGCTCGAAGCGCAACGAGCTATTCAAGCGACAACAAACTTACCAGCGATTACAACAGAACCTGATGCAACAGAAACGATTACGACACCAACCACAAATACCAATAGTGCGACAAACACGAATAACGATCTCTTGTTAGAGGATGATACGACTGATGATACTGACACTCCTGCTGCTGATGATTCACTTGATGCAGCGATTGATGAGGAGGAGGTTGGCACAGATACAGAAGAGGCTGATGATAGCGCTGTACCAACCGCTGATTCGGACGATGATGGCCTGACCAATGCTGAAGAAACGAAATATAAAACAGATCCACTGAATGATGATTCAGATGATGATGGCTTCTTGGATGGTGAAGAGGTCGAGAATGGATTTAATCCAAACGGAGACGGAAAACTATAAATAAAAAAGAGGGTTCGGGGATGGTTTCACGAGTCGCGAGGCACAAACGCCTCTGAGCTAAAGCTCAGCGACTCGTCGAAACATCACTCTCACCCTCTTTTTTATTTTTGTTACTCCTTTTTGATTGACTCCCAGAGCAAGAAATAGCTCAGGGCGATCCAGAACCAAAATAAGACCGCGAGATCATTTTTAAAATACGGTGAATCGACGAGGCCGTAGATGAGGGTTGCAATGAATGGGGCGGCCATAAGCAGAGTTGCGTTGTGGGAGTGCGTGCGTTTACTCAATAGACATTTGAAGGTTAGGATAAAAAATCCGAAAAGCCAGATTGGGCCCAGAATGCCGAATTCAACCCAAAAATCAAGGAAAATGTTGTGGGGATACTGCAAAAGTTCAACATGTGACGGCAAGCGATACTGATCATAGACTTGCGGAAACGCTCCAATGCCAGCACCTTGCAACGGTTGGTGTTGAATCAGATTGACTGTCCCCTTCCAGAGCGCCAGACGAACATCGCCAGACACATCCTGGAACAATACAATTTCACGTGTTTGGGGGATTGCCAGCACAGCAATGACCCCAAGTGCACAAATAGCAAGGGTTGCGATTCGAAATCGAGTGAACAATAAAAGAAATGCAGTTGTTGCAACAATGGCGACAATGGCTCCATCAGCCCGAGCACTCAAAACTCCGAGAATACCAAGAAGAGCTGTTGCAGCAGCGAGCCA
>JBIIKE010000041.1:0-6425 GCA_044233365.1 Bdellovibrionales bacterium
CAACCTTGATTGCCGCTGCCGTTGGACTGCTGATTATTATGGCATCTTGGGGAATTACATTGTATCTGTTTGGAGCACTAGGCTCAGCAACTGGAGCGGTATAAAAAATATGAAACGATTTGTCTATAGCACCATTGGAATTATTGGAGCAGCATTATTGCCACATCTTGTCTCAGCACAAGCTGGAGCCACACCATCTGCCACTCCAGCAAAAACACCTTCCAGTTATTTTGATCCAGGTGGCAACATTCAAAAAAACTCTGGGCTGCCGAGCACAACGATAACAGATTATGTTTTTAACATTATTAGTGCTGGCCTTGGAGTTTTAGCTGTCGTTGCGTTGGTGTTGATTCTCTACGCTGGTTTTACCATCATGACCTCGGCTGGCAATGAAGATAAAATCGCAACTGGTCGACAAACCCTTATTTGGTCAGTCGTTGGGCTGCTGATTATTTTCTCCTCATTTTCAATTCTTTTGCTGTTCGACCAAATTATTTAGCGCGTACTAAATAATTGACTCTCCACCAAGCGCTTTAAATACTGCTTGAATAATACCGTAGCTACCAAAGACGATCAGTAAGCCAATAAAGGCCCACATCAATGAATCGCGTCCTCGTTTGACGCGATCTTCGTTTCCAGCGGAAATAAGAATTTCAATTCCGCCGTAAATAATAATCACGAGCGCGAGAATAGCAACGACACCAAGAACAACCCGAATGATATTTGAGATCAACACATTTGGATCAGTTACTGAACCAAGCGGATTGGCAAGCGTCGCAGCCTCTACAATAACCGGTGTAGTGGTGGCAAGTATACTGACACAAAACGTAATAAATGATTTTTTCATAAGTTAGTCTAGTTACCTCTCCATTCAAGATAATACTTTCCGGTCGTTGAATCAAATCGACGCGGATCTCCGCCGACAACACAGCATACAGGAAGAGTTCCTGGGCATGAAAGCCCAGCGCGACTTTCTACGATACCATTTGGCTGCCCATTTGGACCTGGTGAATATTGTGTACAAAAATCTTTATCAGATTCACACATACCTGTCGCCTTAAACAAATATTGTGAAGCCGTTCCGGTTGCGCACGTCGGAACACATTTTTCATTATTACAAATACACGCTGTTTCATCATCACATCCATCAGCTTCACAGTGAGTGCCATTCGCTGCTTTTGCACATGATGTAATTGACGTTGCTGGAGTGGCTGGTGTTGCTAGCGCTGGATTTTCACAGAATTGATTCCATGGCGTCGTACTGCCAAACGGAGCAACAATTTGATAATTTCCATTGGAACCGCCGAGTAATGTCAGCATCGTCAGATTAATAATCACAACACCAGTAAAGACAAAAATGCCGCCCATAAAGGCGCCGAGTATAATTTGTTTTCCACGGTCAACCCGCTCAGCATTTCCGGCAGATGTAATCCAAAACATCCCACCAATAACAACCATAAGAATAACAACACTCGAGATGAAGCTGAGAATCAATTGTGCGATTTTGCCAAATAAAACAACAATGTCACAGATAGTACAACTACCTGTTGTGAGCGCGCATTGTGGGATCAGTTGGTTGTCTGCTACTGCATCGTCATATGTTTTTTGAGCTGTAGTATTTCGATCTTTACACTCTTGTGACTCAACAGCCTGACATCCCAAGCAATCATCATAATACTGGGACCCAATGATCATTTGCGACACATCACCGCATACTCCCTGCGACTCACAATTTTGCACTGAAACAGCAGGACAATTTTCTAATTTTGGAGGCTCTGGCGCTGCTTGGGCTTGAAGAGTTCCGGGCAAAAATAGACTAGCCACAAAACAGATAGCAACGAGCCATTGCATTCTACACCTTGAACGACTTTGTGTGAAAGTGGTGGTCATAAAAATCATTCAGTTGTTTTTTGCCAGGTCAATGCTATTTTCTGTGCAGCTAAAGTGACGGCATCTTGAACAGGCACAGTTTTTGCAAGCGTTGCTGTCACCATTTCTGAAAAAGCTGTAACAGCCGCTTTTGGATCTTGGCCATGATACCAACTACGCGCTGTCAAGACAGACTTTGCAAAGATTCCCCGATCTGGATCTTCTTGTAACTGACCAACATCCGATAAGCGCGCCGGAACGCGACCAGTAGCATCTGCAAATGAGCGTGCTTGATCTGTTGTCGCAAATGAATGAATAAAATTCCAAGCGTGCTCTGGGTTTTTGGAACCGAGATACACCGCCTCAACTGAATAAGATGCATAATCCACTCGATTATTTGGATCAATTTGTGGCAGAGCGGCGAATGAAAAATTTAAATTCGGTGCTTGCTGTTCAATGATTTTTTTATCACGACCATATCCAAAGAAAAATGCAGTGCGCGCATCAATAAACGCTGAGCGACCATCTGATTCTTTGTCAGTCCAGGTATAGGTTGCAAAATCTGGCGTTGCAAATTTGGTGTAAAAATCCACGGTTTCTGCCCCACGTAAATTCCCATTCACCTCTTGCGCAAAAGCGATCTCACCAGACGGTGTCACCATTTGGGTTCTATTTTGCATCATGATGACAGAAATAATATCAAAAAAATATGGTACGTTAGAGGTTGTGCCAAGTGATGTCGCTGATTGCAAAATTGTCTGATTATCATCTGACCGCTTCGTAATAGATTGCACTGCATTACGAAATTCTTCCCACGTTGTTGGTGGAACAGCAATCTGGGCTTTCGATAATAAATCACGATTGTAATAGAGCACCATAGCATCAACTGCTAGTGGTAATCCATAGACTTGGTTATCCACCAAAACATCAGCTGACACAACTTGTGCATATCGGTCACGCACCTGGGACGGGGCAATGAGCGTTGTATCAATTTGCTCAACGATTGTCTGAGTTCGGCCAAACGATCTTTTACTGTAAGCGCGTTTTAAGGCCACGTTCGCTGGCATTGGTGTGATGTACTGCTTATATTTACCAACTTCAATATTTGGCACAGAAAAAATATCTGGTCCTTCACCGCGTGCCCAAGCAGAGACCAGCGCCGCTTCATATTCATCTGGTGCAAAGACACGATATTCAAATGAGACATGTGGGTATTGTGCTGAATAGGCGGCCATTGCCGCACCAAAATCTTCTTGCGTATCTTCTGCACGCCAAATTTTGAGCACGACTGGATCAGGGGGCGTTAATTGACCCGAGCCACAACTCGCACCAGTGAATAACAACACAGCTAAGACGAGTCCTCCCACAAACGAGCGAACGACGATCTGTTTTGTCCAAAATTGCTGAAGCAATTGCATGCAATGATTATATATCAAGTTTGCGTATATATGAAGCGATTTCAGTTTTCGTCCCTGGATGCTTCAACGCAAAATCAATCACGGTCTTTAAGTATTCAATTTTATTACCACAATCACGGTACATGCCTTCATATGCTTTCGCATAGAGTGGTTGCTCAAGCGCCAAGGCTTGTAACGCTTTAGTGATTTGAATTTCCCCGCTAGCGTCTGGCTCTGTGGCGTCGAGATAGCGTAAGACATCTGGTGTTAATAACCAACGACCACCAACTGCCAAGGTTGACGGTGCTTGTTCGACAGATGGTTTTTCGAGAATCGTTTTTAGCTTGTAGACGTCATTTGCTAAAGTTTCGGCCGGATCAATGATACCGTAACGCACTACATCGGCTTCTGGCACACGTGTCACACCAACAACGGGTGCATGATACTGTTCATAAACATCGATCAATTGTTTGGCTGCTGGGACCTCAGATTCAACGATGTCATCGCCACCAAAAACAACAAATGGCTCATTACCAACGAGTTCACGCGCTTGTAAAATTGCATCACCGAGGCCACGAGGCTCAGCTTGAACGGCAAACTGAAATGTCGCCATTGTGTGGAGCGATTCAATCGTTGCCAATTCAGTGTGCTTACCTTTGGAGCGCAGCTCTTCTTCTAGCTTTTCATTTTGAAAAAAATGCCCGCGAATCGCTTCTTTATCTGGAGATAACACAAAAATAATATTGGTGAGGCCTGCGGCGACAGCTTCTTCAACAATATATTGCACAACCGGTTTATCAACCACCGGTAATAACTCTTTTGGCAGTGCCTTGGTTTGAGGGAGAAAGCGTGTCCCCAAACCAGCCACAGGAATGACAGCAGTTGTAACCATATGAAACTATTATAACACAAAAGAGTTATTTGTGGTATGGGTGTCCTTGAATAATGGTTTGAGCACGATAGAGCTGTTCAAGCAACATCCCACGAATGAGATCATGCGGAAAAGTCATTGCTGACAAAGCAATGGTTTTATAACTGGTTTTACGAAGTTCTGCCGGCAAACCCGCAGCATCTCCAATCACAAACAACACGTTCTCTGAGCGCAATCGAGCCGTGTCCAAAAACTCACTGAATTGATGTGATGTCATTTGTGCACCATACTCATCAAGTAAAATAACGAGTCCTTTGTGCTCTGCAACGAATGCAACTAAATCTTTTTCCTGCCTGACGTACTGCAGCTCAACCTGAAACATGCCTTGAAGACGTTTTACATAGAGCTGCTCTATCTCTGAACAGCCGGCGAGTGTGGTTTTCCCAATAGAAGCGACGGTGATTTTCATATATGATCACTGTAGCCGAGTCTGCAGCATGACACAACACTTGAACATTGCCTCTGCGGGCGGTATGATTGCTGCATGCAAATCCCATTAGAAGATGAAGAGGTTATAGTGCGCGAAACTGAAGCCAATCACTATATTGATGGTAAATTAATGATTGGGCGATTATTTTTGACGAATCGCCGATTGGTGTTTCGAGCACATCTTCATAATTTTCATCAGTATGACATCACAATTGATTTAGGTGGTGTGGCGTCTGTCAGTTACAAAAACAATATTGGTATTTTTAGTCACGGCATTTGGGTGCATGAAACTTCTGATCTGGTACATCATTTTTCTGTGTGGTCTCGACGGCGCTGGAAAGAAGCCATTGAAGCAGCTACTCAACAATTGAATAGGGACTCTATATGAAAAAACGATCCTGGCTTTTCCCATTGCTTCTCACTATTGGTCTACTCCTAACACCAAAACAAACCCTGGCGCATGTGAAATGGTTTGCAGAGGCTGGAGTAAAAATCGAACCATTTAATTTGACTGAAAGCGCAGTTATTATCTGGTTGAGCGTTATTGCCGTAACGCTCATTATCGCATTTTTTATTGATAAGCGTTTTCCGGGCCGTGGCCGTAATCGAAAACGCTGGAGCGCTGCGCTGATTCAATTTTTTCACGCTGGCATTGGACTATGGTTGCTGCTAACAGCGATTCAAAACCAATTATTTGCACCAATTTTCGAGGCGAATACACCACTGCTCATGGGCGTTCGAGTAGCGCTGATTGCTGCCGGCTTGTTGTATATTCTTGGAATGTTTACGCAACTGGCCAGCATCCTACTTCTTGTAAGCTACGGTATTGCCGTCTGGACATTTGGACCACTTGAAATGATTGAACATTTTTTTGTTCTTGGGATTGCACTAGCATCGCTCATTATTAGTAGTTCACCAGGAAATTTTTTCTATCGCTGGAGCCCATGGTCTGTGACAATATTGCGCATAACTCTCGGCATTGCCCTCACTACTTTGGCCTTTAGCGAAAAATTGTTTCATCCTAGCCTTGCGGCTGAATTTCTTCAAGAGCATAACTGGAATTTTATGGAGCTTCTCGGTGTTGAGTGGTATACAGATCGGCTGTTTATTTTGTCCGCGGGGATGGTTGAATTGCTATTAGGAATCCTCATTACACTCGGACTTGTTACGCGACTAACCGTTATCGCCATTATTGTCGTGTTTTCAATTACTGCTGGAATCCTTGGACCACAAGAGGTGCTCGGGCATTTGCCGATTATTGTTATTCTGGTTGTACTATTTCGATATAATGGCGGCCGATTCACAATCACTCGTTTATTCAGCAAAAAATACGGTTCTGGCAGAAATCGTACGAACTCTTCTGCAGCTGAAGAAGACTAAATTACCTGAACATCCCGCAAGACATCTTGCGCATGGTGCTTGGAGTTGACTTTTTGATAGTGCTTGATAATTGTGCCTTTTGGATCAATTAAAAATGATTCGCGCTGAATACCAAAAAATGTGTTACCAAATAAGGACTTTTCTTCAAAAACACCATACATTTTACAGACCGCATGATCAGTGTCAGCCAAGAGCGGGAAATTAAGGTTGTGGTGTTGCGCAAATGTTTTATGAGACTGGCAGGTGTCAGCGCTCACTCCTAAGACTTGTACATTTGCAGCTTTCAGATCATTTAATGAGTCGCGAAACCCCTGAGCCTCGATCGTACAACCAGGCGTCATATCTTTTGGGTAAAAATACAATAAAACATACTTGCCTTTGTAATCCGCAAGTGAATGCTCACGATCATCCTGGTCTTT
>JBIIKE010000042.1:0-6415 GCA_044233365.1 Bdellovibrionales bacterium
AAAGCCATTTGGCAATGACTTACAAGAAGCACTTGCGCTTGATAAGCAACTATCACAATTATTTGATGAGTCACAGGTCTATCGTGTAGATCATTATCTCGCGAAAGAAACTGTTCGCAATATTATTGCACTCCGGTTTAGTAATCAAATTCTTGTTCCGGCGTTTAGTAATAAATCAATTGAACGCATTTCTGTGCGCATGTCAGAATCAGTTCGTTCAGATGAGCGAGGTGCATTTTATGATGCAGTTGGAGCGCTGCGTGATGTTGGACAAAATCATTTATTGCAATTGATTGCCTTATTCACCATGGACAACCCAGGCAGTTTTGAAGCGGAAAGTATTCGAGCAGAGCGCGCCAAAGCGTTGCAGCGGATTCATGTATTACGACCTGATGAAATCGCATCTTCTACTGTACGCGCTCAATATAAAGGTTACACAGAAACCTTTGGTGTGAAGGATCATTCACAAACAGAAACGTATTTTCGTTTAGAGACGTATATCGAAGAAGGATCTTTCGCCGGCGTTCCAGTGACGATTGAAGCAGGAAAAGCGCTCTCGGATGCAATGGTGGAAATCGAAGTGGTATTTAAGCATGTTGAGCCGTGCCTCTGTAGTCCAAATAAGCATGCAAACAATATTTTACGGTACTCTATTCAGCCCGATGAGCAACTGTCGTTGAACTTATTATTAAAAGTTCCAGGGCATAAATATGAGCTCGCAAGTCAAGAATTTGTGTTAAATTACCATGACAATTCATTGAATAATGAATATATTGATCCGTATGCGTTGGTGTTTTTGGATATCATTAAAGGTGATCAATCATTATTTGTATCAACCGACGAGGTTGTAGCGCAGTGGGCATTTGTTGAGCCAATTATTCAAGAGTGGTATTCTTCAATGAAGCCGCCGTTGGTTATTTATGAACCAGGTTCTTCATTGGCGGATGTTCGAGAGGTCATTCCATTTCGAAAAAAATAATTTACTGTCTTTAATTTTATGGATAAACGTCTTACAATCATCGGTCTCGGAAAAATGGGCAAAGGTCTTGCTGAGCAGTTATTAGAAAAAGATTGGGAAGTCTATGGGATCAATCGCTCACAAGATATTGTGGAAGAGCTCGCAAGTCGCGGTTTAAAACCACTACAGACAATTGATGATATTATTGCGCAAGTCCCATCGCCGCGTGTCATTTGGTTAATGTTACCAGCAGGTGCTGTGGTGGATGAGTATTTGTTTGGAAATGGTAGCGCAGAAAACCCAGGCCTCGTGAACAAACTTTCCGCGGGTGACATGATTATCGACGGCGGAAATTCGTATTTTGAAGAAACCAAGCAGCGTGGTGAAAAAGTCGAAGCAGCTGGGACGGGTGTAAAATTTATGGACGTTGGTGTGAGTGGTGGCCCAGGTGGCGCGCGCAATGGAGCATGCTTGATGATTGGCGGAAGCGCAGATGCATTCAATTATTGTAAAGAAGTGTTTGAAGCGGTAAGTATCAATGGATCGTTCGCGCATTTTGAAGGAATTGGCGCTGGGCATTTTGTGAAAATGGTCCACAATGGAATTGAATATGGCATGATGCAAGCCATTGGAGAAGGCTTTGCCGTAATGAAAGAATCAGATTATGGTCTTGATCTTGAAGAAGTTGCGCGGATTTACCAAGCGGGAAGTGTGATTGAATCACGGCTGGTTGGCTGGACGGGTCAGGCATTTAAAGATTGGGGAGTGGATCTCGAAAATATTTCTGGTGAAGTGAGTGCTAGTGGTGAAGGGTTATGGACCGTACAGACTGCGAAAAAAATGGGTATTCCAACACCGGTGATCGAGGAATCACTCAAATTCCGTGATCAATCAAAAGGCAACCCAAGTTATACCGGTAAAGTCGTGTCAGCACAACGCGGTCAATTCGGTGGCCATCCAGTGTTTATTGATGGGGACAAAAAATAATCTATGAGCACCGCGCAATTGCAATACACAGCCATCTACGATATTTCAATGACGCTGAAGCGTGATATGGTTGTGTATCCAAATAATCCGCCATACACCCAATCCCGAGTGCGTTCAAGTACATCATTGGTACATAAAATTTCACTCGGCACGCATTCAGGAACGCACATTGACGCGCCGAATCATGCGCTGCCTGACGCTCCTGGGAATGATTTTTTTCCACTGACAGATTTTATTGGACCATGTCGTGTTATTGATATGACTGATGTGGAATCAGTGATTACTGTTGAGGCGCTACAAGAAATTGTCTTTGAAAAAGGGGATCGGATTTTGTTTAAAACGCGGAACTCCAATGTTGATATTAATGAGGTGTCGGAATTTGTGAGTGATTTTGTGGCGCTGACACCAGATGCTGCGGAGTTTCTTGCACAAAAAGAAATTGCCTTGGTTGGAGTTGATTATTTATCGATTAAACAAAAAGGTCTTGAAGATAATACAGCGCATACCGCATTTCTCACTCGAGGGATTCCAATTGTTGAAGGCCTCCGGTTATTTGAAGTTCGACCGGGTAATTATCAACTGGTGTTGCTGCCGCTGAAACTAGAGGGGCTAGATGGTGCTCCTTGTCGCGCATTGCTTTTAGAATAATTTTTTTGAACACTATTACTATTGTATGAACACACAATTTTTTCTCGATTCCGGAGACCCACACGAAACAACTGCTGCGATTCGGCTATTGGGAGTTCTTGATGGACAGACAACAAACCCAAGCCTTGTTGCAAAACATCCAGATGTGAGCGCGCGGATTGCTTCTGGGGAATTATTTTCCAATGACGAGCTCCTTGCGCTGTACAAGACAGCTGTGCAAAAAATGCGCGAACTGTTACCAAATGGGAGTATTTCGATTGAAGTGTATGCAGATCAATACACATCAGCAGAAGATATGTTTGAGCAAGCAACAATGATGCAACAATGGATTCCTGATGCGCACATTAAATTACCGATTACTGCTGAAGCCTTGAAAGCTGCGCGGATGTGTTTGGATGCAGGCATGAAGCTGAATATGACATTGTGTTTCACACAGCAGCAGGCCGCAGCGGTGTATGCTGCAACGAAAGGCGCGAAACCAGGGGATGTGTTTGTATCGCCATTTATTGGACGATTGGATGATCGTGGAGAGAGAGGAATGGATTTAATTCGTAATATCGTGCAGATGTTCAGAGAGGCAGGGGATGGACATGTGCAAGTGCTTGCTGCTAGTGCACGCAATGCAGATCATGTGGCTGCCGCAATTGCAGCTCAGGCTGATATTATTACTGCGCCGCTGAATGTGTGGGAAGAGTGGGCTCGGGCTGGAAAACCAGAAATGACTCAAAATGCCCAAGAAGATCTTGCGGATATTCCATATGAAACCGTTGATCTAGAAGCAAGTGTTGATAGTTTTAATATCCAGCATGACCTCACAGACGCAGGGATTGAACGGTTTGCAAACGATTGGAATGACTTAATTAAGCCAGAAGAGGCAGCTCAAAAAGCAAATATTTCTTAATAAAATAGGATTTTTTGCGGAATAGGCTTGACAGATCATAAAATATCTGGTATGTTGCTGGGTCGTGAAAACGGCCGAGAATTTACTCGATCACTTATGAACTATCAAGAACACACACAACCAAACGGATTACTGAGCCTGGTGTCGCTGATTTCGCGCTACCGCTGGTTTGTCTTGGTAATCACGATAATCACAACAGGTGCGTTTTACGGATTCAATGTGGCCTTTAATGATTTTGAATACCGTTCAGATGCACAGGTGATGGTTGTCCAATATTCAGATAATGTATCTGTCGATGGTGAAAAAACTCAACGATCGACCGAGAATATTAGTCGTAACTTAACCAAGGTCATCTCAACCTCATCCTTTATTGACAAGGCCCTGGCGAATCCGACTGTGCCAGCTGGGATGATTGCCGGGAATACAGATCGTGAAAAAAAGGATTCTTGGACAAATAAAGTCACTGCATCGACATTGCCAAATTCATCTATTATTCAGGTCAGTGTCTATGATACAGATCCGCAAAAAGCAGCGATGCTTGCCCAAGCAGTGGCTGATACGTTAATTGCCAATGCAGCAGATTATCATGGTGCGAATAAAACTGCTATTGCCTTGAAGCAAATTGATAAAGTATTAACGTCTGACACGGCCGTCCGCCCGAACATTCCAATGGTGACGTTTGCTGGTTTCTTGGTTGGTCTTATCGGTAGTATTTTTTACCTCTTTCTCGTCAAAGAATGGAAATTGGTCGCAACGATGTCGGCTGAATGGCAGCGTGCGAATAACACGGATGTGCAAGATGTACGGCGTGCTGTTGCCCAAGAAGCTGTGCAGGATAGTGTAGCGCCAGCGCCAGTTGTAGCATCAGTTGATATGCCGCAAGCAGAGGTTCAAGTGACTGCGCCAGTAATGAATGTTGCGCCGCAGCCTTTAATACAAGCAGCACCACTGCTCCAAACAATAGAACAAGATATTGTTCAAGAAGTGCAGAAGATTGAACAAGAAGTTGTGCATGAAGTACAACAGATTGAGCAGGAAGCTGAGGATTTTGTAGAGGCCGCCCAGTATTATGTGCTTGACCACCTTAATTGGAAAAATGTCTTGCCACTCAATGTCTTGCGGATGCAAACAGCACCACAAGTTGTGACCATTCCGCAACCGATTGTCTAAATCAAAACAGAAAAAAAAGACCCTCACGCGAGGGTCTTTTATCTATTGTGTTAGGTCGCTAATAATTTTTGTTTGAGCTTTCGTCGCATAGCTTTACTTGCTCCCAACTCTGCTTCATGATACAGCGTTTGCATTGCAGTGAGCTCAACCAGTTCGTGTGTATGTTTACCTTGAGCTTCGACGCGTTCCAAGCGGTTATCTATTCTTGTTGTAATGTCTTTTAATTCGATGATAGCAACTGAGTGTTGCTCTTGTGTTTTTATAATGCCATCGATCTTTTGTGATTCCTTAAAGATCAAGTCAAGCTTGTCTGACTTCTCAAGAAGAAGGTCAATTTTTTCACTCTTCTCAAGAATCAGATCGATCTTATCACTTTTTTCGAGGATGAGGTCGATTTTCTCCTCAAGGGTTTTATGTGGTTTTGTCATAATGACAAAAATAGCAATAAACAAGAAGTGTTTCTAGTGTGTTACTTCAAGGGGTGGAATTGCATGATAGCAGATTCTGTGGAAATCACCAAAAATAGCTTATTTTAGAGATAATTCTGAATTATCCGCAAGGGGTGGGAGGTGTAGGTATTGACAATTTAGAAGTTTTGTGGTATTGTACTCAGTCGCGTGAATGAGTGTTTACGCGGCAGCACATTGATAATAGCTACAAATACTTTACGGATACCGACGAAACGCGTCACATATTCGTCTGGTCTTTCGCTTCTAGTGATCTATCTCGCGGTGGTTTTTGCCACTTGCGTTTGTCAGTAGATCATTATATGCGATAGACCACTAGGCAGTGTTGTTGCCGGCTTTTGAAGTCGGTTTTTGCAGACTGTGTCGAATCTTGTGTGTCCTGAAATTGTGTCATTGATTGTTTGTACGGCAGCGGAGTTTAGTAGAAGAGTGATCTTCTCTTAAATTCCGCTGCATACGTGCAGACAGCGGACTCGGTTTCCCGAAAGGGATTGCTCGAAAGAGTGCTTCCCGGGATTCCGGGACCGTGTCAATGCACACAACTTCAAGGAGGCCACCATGTTGGCTCGCGTTTCCCTTTTGCTGTGGATGGCTCTAGCCGTCCTCGTCCCGAGCTTGGCTCACGCCGGCATCAAATGCGACTATGTCCCGGGCGACAGCCCGTACGCCAACCCCAACGCCGCCCAGATCCCGGACGAGTACCGGGCGACCATCGTCCTCAAGAAGGGCACGATCATCGACACCAACTCGAGGGCAAACCCCGGCAAGTTCGTGACGGTGTGTCTCGGCCGCGACGAGGTCGTCGTGTTTGACGTCCGTGTCGGAACGGGTGACGTGGTCCTCGACAACGGCATGCGAATGCTGAATGGGGGCACGATCGTTGGCTGCGGCAACCTGATGCGTCCGGTCACGCCCATCTACTTGCGCGACATCACGAATGCGGACAAGTACCGCATCCTTGAGAAGGCCAAGTGGAAGATCGTCGATATGGCCTATGGGTCATCCTGCGGGGCAGGCCTCCGCACGTGGGTTCGGTATGATGGGACCATCGACGTCCGCCCCATCATGTGGGAGAAGGACTGTAAGTGCACCGTCCGGAACTACCAGCTTCGTTCCGAGAGCGATCTCGAGGAGCAGGTGATCGTGAACGCGAAGACCAAGCCCCTCGCGCTCTTCCTCGCGGACATCACCGACGATCCGGACATCGACCCTTCGATGAAGGATCCCGGTGAGAAGTGGGAAGCGTTCGAGTCCTTCTGGACCGATCGCGGCTCGCTCAAGTCG
>JBIIKE010000043.1:0-6414 GCA_044233365.1 Bdellovibrionales bacterium
ATTCCCAGTGGGCCAGGCGGTCCAAGTGGAATTTATCCACTTCCCGCTATTCGGCCGGATCTGCTGGTCTGTCACTCCCGCTTCGGGGTCTTCATAGCTTTGACAGCTATGGAAATCTCGAGGCGTCTGTAATTTTGTCTATTTTAAAAATCGTCCGCGACAATATTGACAAATCTCTAATTTGAGATTATACTTTTGCCAAATTGAATACGCCTTAAGCCAGATAGCTCACACATATTTTTGGCTGTTTGAGTGGAGAACCGCGGCTTATCAGCGGTTTTTTTGCGGGGAAATGAAGATGTTTTCTCTGTAAAAAAGCGCTGATAACCAGCGCAGAACATTACAATCAATCCACAGAGTGGAAAAGGAGGTCTTATGGACCAATTGAGAAGCGCTGTGGATGAAATCATCGCACAGCAGGCAGTGGCAACGGGCATTGTCGTTCACACGGCGGCCTTGTTCGATTTTGATGGTACTTTGTACCATCACGATGGCAGCTTCGATTCGCGGCTACCAGCCGCGCTCGAGCATGCTCGTCGCAACGGCGTGCTGCTCGTGGCTGCTACAGATAATCCCTGTGGCGGGATCAGCGCCTGGTTGCGCTATCTCGGTGTAGCGCCCGACCTCATGTCGATCCGTGTTCACGATTATGGTGCACGGATTTGCGCAGGCTTGAGCATTGTCAATGTGGTGGACACCACAGAGATGCTTCGGGCATTCGCAGTCATCACCGCTGGTGTGCAGGCATTCTGTGTCCGACAGGGCTATGAGGTCGTGATGGCTCACCCGAGTGAGCCCAACGGCCGTTCCGGCGTGGTGCTGGATCGGTATCGACAGATCGGGTTCTCTGCCGAGGTCCACAACAATGGACTGACGCAAAACATCACCCGTGCAGTCGGAGCTGAGTTCCAGCGTTTGGCTGCCGAAAACGGCCGGATCCACGGAAAGGTCTTCGCCGGGGTTGATTCAGAACGCGGTCTGATGTTCATGCCGCCCTGGGAGGTCTGCAAGGCCGATGGTGTTGCTCGCCTCGTCGAGGCGCTGCCACTACACCTTCGGATCACCCATATTGGTGACTCTGCCTGGGGAGAGCGCGGTGTTGTCGATATTCCTCGGCTGGAATGTTACGCGCCACGTGGCACTAGCCAAGCCCGAACGCCTGGCGTCACTGAGCTGGCCACAGCCGCCCACGAAGGCGCGGTCGTTGAGCTCATCAACGATCATCTCCTGCGGTGAGCGAGAGGGTCTGCATGTTGCAACGAAAGTTGTATACATTGCAGGCCCTCGATTTGTCTCTATTTGAAAAAACCCCTACACTAGTACTACAAAAACATATGCAGATTTTTCATCCAAAAAAACGGCAACTCCAAACAAGCGATGTAACGGCTTTGCAATCCACACCAGCCATAGAGCTTCATTTACTCCGCCATTTTTCTACGGTGAGCGAGGAATATATCAACAGATTACTTAATAAATCTATTACACACCAACATATCACTGACGCGCTGAGCACAGGGGGGTCAAAATTTTTTCAAGATATTTCAGGAATCCAGGATCCAGCAGAATTATTTGATCTTATAAAAACTCATCTCATCACTACCGCAGAGAAGTCTACCTTGTCGTTGTTTGATTACGGTGATACGCTACGAGCGTTCTTTTCAATACAATATCATGTGCCCGTCGGACTTGATACGCTCATACCAATGGATCGACTCTCCGCGGAGCAACAGCAAACAATCATTACAAAACAACGTGGTGATTTGGCTGGTGATAATGCGACAATGATTAAGATCATTCATGGCATCACGCCAGAACCAACCAATACGATTAGTATCCAACTTGGTTTGCCGATGAATCCAGTGCAAGAATTATTCCTTACTGCGTATCCGGGAATACAAGCTCCTGATTTTCCGAATGATCAACAATCAGCTGATGAACGTCAGCACAGTACACAATTTTGGAATACACATGTATTTATTCAATAATTATTATAATACTTATGGGAGATCCAATATATATTGAACATCCACCAAAGCCCCGTTGGCAGCTAGAAGTTGTCATTCCATTTAGTTCAATTGATCGACCAGAGTCAGGCGGTGCTATTGTTATACAAGGACTTGATGGGGCAACCCAGGAACTCGCACCAGAGACGGTAGTCGCATATATACGATCCGCAAATGGTGAGCAGATTGATATTAGCGCAGAGACCGCTCATCACATTGACTCATTTCACGTACGAGGAGAACAGGCAGGAGGTGTCGCAACAGAAGGGCTTAAAGGGCTGCTTATTACGTTAGCTGAACATCTCCCAGCAGAATTGCCATTTGATAAGCAGGGCATGGCCGAGCTTGAAATTGACACACAAAAAATTGTTGGCACCAGTGGCGTGGCAACGCAAGCAGAAATGCTCAATGCTGGCATCATTACTGATGCAGATATAGTTAAATTAAAAGATCTAAAAGAAGCGGCTGCTCGTTTGAACATTACAGATGATGCTACTGCAAAAGAAGCCTTCCTCGCAGACGCAAACCAACAGTTAGCAGGTCGGAGTGTTCGTTTAGGAATACGAGGTGGGGCAATTACGCCATTTTTCAACGCGCAGCCACAGCCAACAACAAAACTCTTCCTAGCGATTCGTCGTATGACTGACGCTGGAGTACCAAAACAAGAATTGCTCACAGTGACTCCTGGGCCAAAAATGCCGCCATTACCCACAGATGAAACATTTACTGGCCGCCGACCAATGCTGGGTATTGCACCTGGCGAAACTGTTGCAACATTGTTGCAAAAACAAGGTGAAGGCATGTCATTATCCCCAGAAGAACAGGCATTAGTAGATCGACAACGCGCCGCTCAAGAAGGTTGGTGGGACGGTGGATTTATTGTTCCAAGCATTTCAAGTAACTGATCGTGAAATATACCGTTGCTGATAAGATGTCCTTGAATTGGTGAATCGTAGCGTTGTTGCTGGCCAAATAAGTTGGTGATGCGGCCACCAGCTTCTTCAATAATGATTTTTAGAGCTGCGGTGTCATGTGGCTTGCTGCCGGGAAACACGGTCCCACAAAGCTCACCTGCAGCGACTAACGATCCCATATACGCAATTGAGAGGAGGTTGATTATTTGAGCGTTTGTATTCTGTAGTGTCGTAATAAAAGGCACTAGATCATAGGGCGCGCCATTCCAAAATGGAATACCAAATACAGCTTGTTCCATGTTAGAATTTTGAGAAACGTGCATCTGTGTATTATTCAAAAATGCTCCTTTCCCTTTTTCTGCGCTATAGAGCCTATCCATAAATGGATCATATATAATGCCGACAATTGGTTCTCCATTGTGAGTGAGTGCTAGTGAAAATACAGAGGTTGGAATACCATGTGAAAACGGTATTGTTCCATCGAGCGGATCACATACCCAAGTATACTCACTATTTTCAAGTAAAAAATCACCTTCTTCTGCTAACACGCTGTGAGTCGGGTAGTTTTTTTTCACCTCGTCAATGACGAAGCTGTTAATGGCAGTGTCTGTGATTGTTAATGGGGTATTATCAGCCTTCCATTTTTTTTCCATAGAGAGCTGAAAGTTGTCGACAATAGTTGCTCCTGCTTTTTTTGCTAGTTCGATTCCAAACTCTGTATATGCTGATTTCATAGGCAAAGTATACAAGTCAATAAAGCTATTGACAAATAGCTAAAAATAGTTTACATTCTTTCTGGCCGTAACTTCACAAAACGGTCTCTCTTAATAAAGAGGGAGAGGACTTACCACATTCAAAATTCCAAAATTCGATAAGCCCTCGAGGAGGGGGCAAGCCTTGGACAGATAGACCGCGCCTGGTAAGCGCAGGTCGAATCTCCGCGAAAGCGTGAGAGTCAGTCTGGGGTAATGAGGCGCAGCGCTCTAAGCGACTGATTGATGTAGAAGCAAACCTTTCCCGCATTACTCTGCGATCACACGCGACACAAGTCGTGAAAAAAATACCGGAAACGGTGTTGTGGCCAGACGAAGCGGAAGGAAGCCTTCTCTCAAACATTAACAAGCTTAGCCCTGACGCCTCTTCTCTTCTCTAAAAAAATATTCTTTGTTGAAATTCTGCGCTTTAAGCGCATTTTTTTATTATATAGGACACGCAGCTCCAAAAAATTTTGTATAGCGAGTGCGGAAATCATCCATCGTAAAAGCATGTTCTTGGGTTCCAATGTGTTCAATGACATATGAAGACGTGCAAACAGCAATTTGCCCACATTCTTTTAGAGGTAATCCAAGGACGAATCCTTTTGTGAACCCCGCACGATATGCATCTCCTGCCCCAGTTGGATCCATGAGTGTATCTTGAATCGCTGCAGGCACTTGAATTGACTCTGCGTTTTTTTGCCGGATCACTGAACCACGTGCTCCCAGTGTTGTTACTAACACCTGCACTCGATCCAAAATAGCTTCGTCTGATAATCCAGTTTTCTTTTTTACTAATTCTAATTCGTAATCGTTCGAGGTAAAAATGAACGCGCCATCAATTCCGGATAGCAATTCTTCACCAGAAAAATCCGGAATAGTTTGTCCTGGGTCAAATAAATAATTTAGCTTATACTTTTTGGCCTCTTCAATAAAGCGCAAAGCGTCGGGCTTATTATTGGCGGGTGCAAATAGCAAGAAGGTGTCTTTTGGATCTAATGTTGAAAAGTCAAAACTGGCAGGTCGAGCTGCCGCGCTCGCACTAAAAGCCGTGATTTGATTGTTTGCTCGGTCTGTAATAATTGATGCGGCTGAGGTGAGGGCATCTGGATAGACAGAGACGTTGTCTGTGTTGACGCCCATTGATTGTAATAATGACAAGTATTCACCACCATCTTTTCCTACCGATGTAATAATGGATGGAGATTCTTCAAGTAGTGCAAAGTTATACACGATATTTCCGCCCGTGCCACCACGCATTTCGTTGACATTTTCAATATAGAAAGAAACACTGAGTGCATGAATTTTATCAGGCAAGATATTGTCTTTAAAATAACCGGGAAAATTCATAATCCGGTCATAAGCAATGGATCCGTGAACAATAATTTGCATACAATGAGGAGTATCGCACACTGTTTTGCAGAATGCAAGAATTGATATATACTCTTGAAATATGTCGTGAGATACATATTTCAGTTTTACTCTTTTCAGCAGATACCTGCTTTTCTTTAACTTCTTTATTCTCACAATTCTATGTTTGACTATCCTCTTATTACAGCGCAAGATCCGGTGATTGCTGACGCGCTCAAAAATGAACTTCGTCGGCAGCAAGACAGTCTTGAAATGATTCCGTCAGAAAATTTTGTGTCATTGCCCGTGCTTGAAGCACTTGGCTCTATCGCAACCAATAAATACGCAGAAGGGTACCCAGGAAAGCGCTACTATGGCGGATGTGAATATATCGACATCATCGAACAAGCGGCGATTGACCGCGCAAAAGAATTATTTGGAGCAGAGCACGCGAATGTGCAGCCGTTGTCTGGTGCGCCGATGAATATTGCTGTCTACAGCGCGCTACTTGAGCCAGGTGACACGATTCTTGGTATGGACTTGGGGCATGGTGGTCATTTAACACACGGTCATCCGGTGACGTTTATGTCAAAAGTGTTTAATTTTGTGCGGTATAATTGCGACCCAGACACTGGTGAGATTGATTATGAACAGGTCAGGCAACTTGCGCTCGAACACAAACCAAAGCTCGTATTGTGTGGATTTTCGTCATACACAAAGCAACTGGATTATCAAAAATTTGCAGATATTGCGAAAGAGGTTGGTGCGTATTCCATGATGGACATGGCGCATATTTCAGGATTAGTCGCAGCTGGTGTCTCGCCAAATCCAGTGCCAGTGATGGATGTTGTGACAACTACAACTCATAAATCATTGCGTGGACCACGCGGAGGCATGATTTTGTGCAAAGCGGAACTTGCGAAAAAAATCGATAAAGCAGTCTTTCCAGGATTGCAAGGCGGGCCACATGAAAATCAAATCACTGCACTCGCAGTTGCGCTCAAAGAAGCTTTGTCTCCAGAGTTTCGAGAATATGGAAAACAAGTTGTGAGTAATGCAGCGGGACTTGCGGCAGTGTTTGAGAGTGCTGGAATTCGAGTTGTGTTTGGTGGAACAGTCAATCACATGCTGGTGCTCGATCTGACGAGCATTGGGATTGCAGGCAAAGAAGCGGAAGCCGTGCTCGATCATGTCGGCATTACAGTCAACAAACAAATGATTCCGAATGAACCGCGTTCAGCGTTTGACCCGAGCGGGATTCGACTTGGCACGCCAGCGCTGACAACGCGTGGGATGAAAGAGCCAGAGATGACGCGCATTGCGCAGACAATCGTTGATGTGCTTAAGAATATTGATGATGTTGCTGTGCAAGAAGCTGCTCGTGTGACAGTC
>JBIIKE010000044.1:0-6250 GCA_044233365.1 Bdellovibrionales bacterium
CCTCATTGATTCTTCCCACAGCTCTTTCCAAAGAATGTAGTTGATTCGCGTGACCTGCTGTCGGTAGTTTGTGACGCGGGGATGATTAACTGTCTCATCAAAGATTGATTCTATGCGCTCTAAACACTCAATCTGCTTTTGGTTTATTATGCCGGTTTTTTGTGCCGCAGCAACTAAGGGGAATGATTCGCGTTTTGCTGCAGCATACGCCATGATGTGCCGATCGCGCGACGGGATAATATTAAGCTGTGTCCCGTGAAATTTGAGCCCGCGCTTATGAAAAAAGTTATTAAGTGGCACGCCGGAATCAGATAGAATAACCACCCCTTCAGGCCTTGCGGGCTCGACAGCTGGCATTGAGTTTAAATTCGCAATGACGTTGGTAGACAAAAGAATCGGATGATTCAGAATGCCGTGGTGATCAACAATATTCAGTTTCCAGTCTGCTTCGTAATTAATATTTGCGGCTGCAAGCTCATCCGCAGAAAATTGTGCAGCTAAAATCTCACGCACCTTCGACTTGAGTATTTGTTGCCGCTCATGATGCACTGGATGTGCAATATACTGATTGATTGCTTGTGTATATTCACCAAGTAGTGTTTGAACATCAAAAAATCGGGCAACTAAAGAAGCGTCAATCCGAATTCCGTCTTGTAAAATTTCAAGTTGTTTTTGTAGTTCTTGTGCCGTAGGTTTCATGGGTTTTTGCTAATACTTTCGCGCCTTCCCAGGCGAGGTGAAATATGGCTTTCTGATCATCAACGATTTCTCGGCTTTGAATAATGACGCCGATGTGTTCATTCTCTAAAGCGAGAATTGCCATCTTGTCACCGTAAATTGTAATATCATTTTTAAATGGAAATAGTTTCGTTGGCAGAATCGCCATGTCACACAACATTTCAACACTACGATCATGAATGTCACGTGAAACTTCACAATCAAGTGCAATCACTTTGTTGTGAATCCGATGTCGCAAACGCAAGTCAATATAGCCACCTTCTTCATGGAGATACCCCTCAAAGGTTTCATGAACTTTGTTTGGATTGGAATATGAATAGGTAATGCGTTGTTTTTCCGGCAGGTCTTTCAATGTGTTAATAATGTCACTGTTGATTTTTTCGAGCCCAACAATTCCTTCAAAAAATTGCACACGTGGAAACACAGACGCATTTTGAAAGAGTGCTGTGAGCTCTGGCATGATTTCTTCGTATTTCAATTCCAGTTTTTTTAGTTCACGTTGCTCTTTTCGAATCAGTTGCATAATTTCACGCGGATGCGTTGGCGCAATCCGTTTTCCGTGTTTACTGACATTTGTTTGGGTGAGTAATCCCTTGGTGATCAGATTGTCGATGAGCGCGTAGGTTGCGACACGGTGAATCTTGGCACGTTTTGCGAGGTTAGCGGCTGTCGTTTCGCCAAGCTCTAACGCTGCTTCATAGATTTTCCGTTCATTTTTGGAGAGCCCAAGGCTTTCAAAAAAAGTACTAGTAGCATAGTCCATAGACAAAAAGGGTCAAAAAAATCAAATAATGAAAACAAAAAAACTTCCTAGATACTAATATTAGAGTAAAAAGTAAAAGCTTCTACTTGTAATAGAAGCTTATTACAACTATTCAATTATGCAAACTATTCCTCGTCTTCCTCAATTTCTTTAGTATAGAGCGAAAATTCGAGTTCGTGGCCATTTTCTTCTGAATGCTTCAGGGTTTCCACTTCTGAAAAGCGTTCATCAACCGCTGGGAAAAAGACATCACAATCATGTGTGCCGCTAATATGAGTCAGATAAATGCCATCAACACGTTCATTTTTCATGGCTTCAGCATAAACACTCGCGCCACCAATCACAAAAATCCGTTCAACATCTGGTAGGTCAGCCATCGCAAAAGCTTCTTCGAGTGACGGCGCTACATCCGCACCACTTGGTTGGAAATTCAAATCACTGGTTAACACGACATTATAGCGGTCTGGCAATGGTTGAAATTTTGCAGGGAGAGATTCCCAGGTGTTGCGACCCATAATGACCGCGTTCTGCAAGCCAGGTGTTTCGACGTTTGTCGTTGTCGTTTGGAAGTGCTGCATGTCTGACGGATAGTTCCACGCCAGGTCGTTATTTTTGCCGATGCCGAATTCTTCGTCGACCGCAGCGATGATAAAAATTTGGTGTTCGTTAATCATGCTATTGTATGTAGCACATTTTAGGTTTAGACCGCAATAGGAAATTGAATGCGCGGGTAACTTTCGTAGTTGGCGATTTTGGTGTCAGTGTATTTCCAATCGAAAATTGAGGTGAATTCGGGTGTTTCAATTGTTGGGAGTGCATATTTTTCCGGATCACGTTCAAGTTGCTCACGAGCGCCGTTAATATGATTTTTGTAGATATGGACATCAGCGAGAAAGCCAACAAGCTTGCCTTCTTTCAGGCCCGCTTCTTTCGCGAGTAAATGTAGTAGTGTTGCGTAGCTCGCGATATTAAACGGCAAGCCAAGCATTGTGTCGACCGAGCGTTGATTCCAGAGCAAGTTGAGGCGGCCGTTAATTACCGTGACTTGAAAACCGTAATGACACGGCGGCAGTGCCATTTCAGAAAGCTGCACCGGGTTCCACGCCATGACAATCATTCGCCGGTCTGTCGGATTTGTTTTTAATGTTTCAATAACGTTTTTTAATTGGTCGACGCCTTGCGTGCCGTAGTCCGCGTTCCAAGTGGTGTATGGAGCATTAAAATGCCGCCATTGAAAGCCATAGATCGGTCCGAGATCGCGCTCTTCCATCATCTTGCGCTGTGTTTCTTCGTCATGCGCATATGGAACTTTGAGCGGAGAGCACCATTCGTCCCAAATATGGTTGTTGTGTTCTTCTCGAAGCCAGTTTTTATCTGTGATTCCTTTAATAAAAAATTCTAATTCAGAAGAAATCAGGCGATACGGAATTTTTTTGGTTGTGAGCAGCGGAAAGCCGTTTGCCATGTCGTGTTCAAACATCGCTCCGGCAATTGCGAGCGTACCTGTTCCGGTGCGATCTTGCTTTTCTTCCCCTGTTTCAAGGACGGTTTTAACGATATCGAGGTATTGTTTCATAGGCAAAATGTTATTGATTGCACTATAGCACAGCCCCTGCGGAAGGTGAAAATAGCGTGTAGTTGTGTTTTTGTACAATTCCTATATCATCATTTTATGAACTATTGGCTGATCAAAACTGAACCATCAACCTATTCGTGGGAAGATTTGGTGCGTGAAAAACAAACGGCGTGGACGGGTGTGCGGAATTACTCCGCGCGGATTCATTTGCGAGCGATGCAGCCGGGTGATTTGGTGTTTGTGTATTATTCAATGAAGAAGCAGCCGGAAATTATTGGGATTGCGAAAGTCGTGAAGGCGGCATATCAAGACCCGACAACAAAAGACGTTGCCTGGGTGTGTGTTGATGTTGCGCCAGTAAAAGAATTTGTTGAGCCAGTCACGCTCGCAGCGGTAAAAGCAACAAAAGAATTAACAGATATGGCGTTGGTACGATTATCTCGTTTGTCTGTGCAGCCGGTGACTGCTGCGCAGTGGAAGCGTGTCTTGAAAATGGGGAAGACGACAATGTAGATTTTTTGGCTGTTTATTTTTGTACGAGCGCTAATTTTTGCTGCCGGGACAACCGTTTAATTGCGGCTTCGCGTTTGAGTGCGGCGGATTTGGATTCTGCTTCTTCAGTGTAAACAACCGCAACAGCTTTTTTAGCCGCGGTATAATGACTCGCAGTTCCGGCGACGTGCTCTGTAAAGCGCCGCTTCACATCGGTTGTGATTCCAGTATACAGACTGTCGTCTGCGCAACGGAGAATATACACGTAATACATATGTGTAGTATATACTAAAAAACCGTCTTTTGACGTAGTGTTATTTTTTGAGCAGAGCCGTCAATAAAACCAGAGAGGTGCTTACAATGCACTATACCTGACTGTGCTTTTGTATGGCTTCTCGAATTTGTACATTCTCTGGCCAAATTTGTTGAAGAAAACGCAATTGCGGTAATAGTTGCGCCTCAATTTTTCTGGCGTCTTCTACCCCAAATAAAAGAGCGACATTACGCATGCTCATGCCATCAAATTTTTCAGCGCCTCTTTTTCTTACGCTCATATCTAACAAATTTTCAGGAGAGTATTGCGCTCGGATGACATCTCGCCATTGATCTGGTGTGCGAGCCTCTGCTTCAATTGCTTGTTTTATTGCCTCACTATTTGGCCAGACGATGCGGCAAAATTCTAACTGACCTTGTACTGTGCCTGTTGTTGAGAGTCCAAAAAGAGTTTTAAAAAAACGCAACCCACGCCCATCGATATTTTGTTCCATTCTCCATTCTGTAGTCGCATTTGCCCATGTAACATCATTACACTCTTTCCGTAATACCGTTAGCCATTCTTCTGGTGTGCGTTTTTCAATTTCAAGTGCTTTTTGTATCAGCTCACTTTCTGACCACACCTTGAGACCAAATGCATATTGTGCGGCATTACTTGCGTCTACTCCACGTACCCCAAGCTTGTCAGCAATAAAAATTATTCCCTTTGTATCGAGTTTATATGCGGTTCGTTTATTCTGGCCCATGGCCACCCATTGTGCATCCGTGATATCAGTCTGTACAGCTATTCGCCATTCTTCTGGTGTGCGTTTTTCAATTTCAAGTGCTTTTTGTATCAGCTCACTTTCTGGCCACACAGCAAGACCGAATTCTAATTGTGGTAGCACTGTATCCATGTCTCCAACAACACCAAACACTTTACCGACTTCGCTTAAAAATAAATCGCCAAATTTATATTTCTTGCGATTTTTTGCTGGCATGCTCAACCAATCAACATCTGTTATTTTCTCCTGTATTATGCGAAGGAGCTCAATTCTTTTTTTCAACATGTCCCGGACATCGACTTTTATTCTCTTGTTTACAATCTTCTTGCCTTCATTTTTATTCTTCCAATGCTCGTCAGAAAATAATACTTCTATCATTCGCGTAGCCCAGCTCTCTCCGCGTATAACCATTTTTGATTCAAATAGTCGTGAAGTATTGTATTCATATTTATCTGTTTCTATAAGCACTGCGTCCGGTATGGTGCCGCGCACGACATACGTACCTTGATTTACTTCATTTGAAATCAACACCGTTCTTTCAAGTCTCGGAATTTCTACAGATACATACGCGCTTTTACGCACATCTCGACTCGGTGCATCTCCAATAGAGATAACAATATCATCTCCAAAGATTCCGTTTTGTTCTAGAAGGTTAATAAAATCAACGAGCAATGTATCAAACCGTTCCTCCTGTGATTCTGTTTGCGATTCATGATCGTTCGTTATCACTCGTTTTCCGGGGGGTAAAATGACACCTGTAATTTTACGGACAGCAATACCTTTTTGTGATACTTCATTTACAGATAGTCTTTCAAATGCATTGGCAATCTCTTCACGCATAGATTTGTTGCCGCTCTCATGCGCTAACGTCAAAAGCTCATTGACCAGTTTTGGGTTGACCTCATTGTGTTGCATTGCGGCTACTATTTCAGAACCTTCACGGGCTTCACCTGGGGCATGGGCCACAGCAAAATCTTCCAGCGCCTGCAGACTCTCCATGACTGTCAGAAAACTTGCCTCTGAACCAGAATATCCACGAGCAGCCTCTGCGGCACGAGCTTGTAATTTGCGGTACTCCATTGTTATTGGATTTTCAGTACTTTGACGAAGCCGTTGCCGTATTTCTGGTGATAATTCTCTTCTCATATGACAAAAGTACCACAATAAAAGCTGCCTTGTCACTGATTACTATTTCACAAAACGAAAATTGTCCTAATAGACAATTGTTATTCTTTGGAGCGGGATCGTGAAGGACCTTCGAACTGCAATAATCTCTGTTCGCTAATGACTTTTGTAAATCATCACTGAACAAGTGACGGTTTTTGCTGGGAGATTTTTACGTCTCTCGCAACATGGTACCGTCGAACCATCCAACGAAGAGGGTCGCTAGACCGCTTTGTTGGAGTGGATGAAGTGAGGTGGATTGTCCTCGGTCATCCCCATCCAGCAGCCCGTGCGCGTGCAGAAGGCGTGGGTCGACCCGTTGTCGGTGAGATTCGCGAGGAGCTTACTTACCTCCTCCGGGAGCATCCTCTCCTTGAGCAGCTCAGGGAGCTGCTCAAGGCTAATTGGCCCCTCGGCATCTATGTAGCAGTATTGCTCGTTATACCGAGTGTCATACTCATCCCGGAAAACTACCTTCTC
>JBIIKE010000045.1:0-6212 GCA_044233365.1 Bdellovibrionales bacterium
ACCAGCGGAAGAAGAAGTAGTGAAATTGTTAGAAGAAAAAACCAGCAAGTCAGGCTTTGATGTGAATATTCGAGTGGTTGTGTCTGCTGCTTCAAAAGAATTAGCGTCGCTGAAGCTCAGTAATATTGTGAATGCCTTTTCACAATATTCTGGCTATGAATATGGAAATCAGTTTGTTGCAAGCAAGCCAAGCATTGATAAGCGCGCGATTGATGCATTTATTTATCGCAAGTTTGTGAAGCGTGGAAGTTATGTTTTGAACACAAAAGAAATGGCGTCGCTCTGGCATTTACCACTCGCGATTACAGACACGCCAAATATTCGCTGGCTCATTGCGAAAAAATCTGCACCACCACCAAACATGCCAAAAGAAGGCGTGATTATTGGTGCCGTGAAATATCGTGGCGTTGATACACCGGTGCGCATTAAACGCGCTGACCGGCGGCGGCACATGTACATCATTGGTAAATCTGGTTCCGGTAAATCGGTCTTGATGACGCAGATGGCGATTCAAGATATTCAAAATGGGGAAGGGATTGCAGTAATCGATCCGCATGGCGAATTGGTGGAAGATATTTTGCAACACATTCCAAAAGAGCGGGCTGATGATGTTGTGATTTTTGATCCGTCTGACACTGAGCGGCCAATGGGGCTCAATATGCTTGAATATGACACTGACGAACAGCGTGATTTTGCGGTGCAAGAAATGATTGCGATTTTTTACAAAATGTTCGGCGAAGAAATGATCGGGCCGATGTTTGAACATTACATGCGTAATGCGATGCTCGCGATGATGGAAGATCGGGAAGCGGGTGCGACCTTGATTGAAGTGCCGCGTATGTTTACGGATACAGAATTCCGCAAAGATAAGTTGAAGTTTGTGACTAACCAGATTGTAAAAAATTTCTGGGAGCAGGAATATGAGCAGTCGCAACAAGGGCAGCAGGCTGCAGATATGTTGTCGTATGTCATTTCCAAAATCGGTCGGTTTTTGACCAATGACATGATGCGTAACATTATTGGTCAGTCCAAATCTGCGTTTAACATTCGTGAGATTATGGATAACCAAAAAATCTTATTGGTGAATCTTTCAAAAGGAAAAACCGGTGAAGTGAATAGTTCTCTGCTTGGGTTTATTATGGTATCCAAAATTCAGATGGCAGCGATGGCGCGTGCGGATATGAAAAAAGAAGACCGCAAAGATTTTTATTTGTATGTCGATGAATTTCAAAATTTCACCACCGATTCAATTGCAACGATTTTATCTGAGGCTCGAAAATACATGCTCGATTTAATTTTGGCTCACCAGTATGTCGCACAGCTCACAAAGGGGAATGATTCAAAAATTCGCGATGCCGTGTTTGGAAACGTCGGAACCATGGCAGCGTTTCGTGTTGGTGCGGAAGATGCTGAATTTTTAGAAAAAGAATTTTCACCGGTGTTTGACCAGAATGATATTATTAATGTTGATCAGTACACAGCGAATATTAAGCTGTTGATTGACAATACCGCGTCACGGCCATTTAACATGGCAACGATCTTACCACCAGAAGGAAACCATGAAATGATCGCGCTCTTGAAAGAGCTGTCACGAATGAAATATGGTCGTCGGCGTGATGAAGTCGAAAAAGAAATCCGCACGCGTGCCAAGTGGGATGATTTGAAAGGTGGTAGCTCGTTTGTTGGGCCTGATGCGTTTATTTAATATGTCGAAGATTCACGCTGAAACGGCGTTGCACAAATCTGCTCGCGAAGCGGCGCAACATTGGATTTTGCAGGCCTATGATTTGATTGGTGATTTTGAACGCAAGATTCATTTGGAGCGATCCTTTTTTGCGCGGTTAGTGTTGTTGCCGCTGTTGTTTGCGTTGTATCTGACACTACTTGGTTGTTTACTTTTTATGGTCTTATTTGTTCCGACGCCGGAAGTGTTTGCGCATCTCCATAAACCAGATCCAATTCGTGGGTATGCCATTTCCTATGTGGATTTTCAGCGCCGCCAATTTATTCTTCAGGTGTTGTTGTTCACAAGTTTTATTTTATTATTCGCCTTTTTGTATTATTTTTTCTTGATTCCAGCTCTTGGGATTGATCACACGTTTTAGTTGACCTTTTTTGGCTAAATGTGGTATTTTGTTGGCCTCTTTTTGAGGCATTTTTGTTCTTTACAATCAGTCTTATGGACTGTGCCAGCAAGTAGAAAGTACATAATATAAATGAGTATTGTGTATTGTTTACTTGCTGGTGCAAGTAGTGAGTTAGTTCTTCCCAATACCCAATACCCACCCTCATCTGTTTCGGCGATTGTGTTATGCAATCGCATTGCTTGGTGGGATGATGCGCAGACCGCTGCGGTCATGGGAAGAACAAGCATGTCGTCGATTCAGGGCTTGTGCGATGGTGCACGACGAATGGATTGATTTGACATGGATTCACCGGGGAGTATTCCCCGCTGGTGTGTCCGCCAGTTGAAATAATGGAATGGAGTGAAGCATGGACAAGATCGTTCTGGCCCTCGTGTGCCTCTTCGCGTTCAGCACCCCGGCCGTGGCTGGCCCGTTGGAGACCGTTGATTCCCCTGCAGGGGAGCGCGCGATGCTCGTCTTGAACCCCCCCCAGGCCCCGGCCCAGTTTTGGGACGGTTCCGCCTGGAACCCTGGCCCCACCGGCATCCTCTGGCAGGAGTCGGAGGGCAGCCGCTACTGCACGTTGCGCGCGGTGCAGGGTCCGCGCGGTGGCTGGAGTGTTCCGCTCCAGTGCCGCGACTTCAGCGTCCCGGGTGTGCCGGTGACGACGATCGCGCCGCCGCCGGGCCTGAGCTTCGGGTCGTACGACTCCGAGCTGTCCCTCGCCGCGACGAACGGGACGACGCTGGACGCGCTGTTCGACGTCATGAACCCGGACGACAGCATCATGAAGGAGTGGTGGGCCTTCAACGAAGGTCAATGGCGGCTCGTCCTCAGCGGCATTCCCGCCATTGAGGATGCCGTCCTCGATTCGCGCGGGGAGAGCGCCTGCGTCGTCTGGGCCGTCCCTGGCAGCGTGCAGATCAATGCCGCCTGCGACTGGTACGGCAGCCGCATCGGGGGCACCGCCCCGGCCTTCACCCAGGTTCCGACGCCCGACGCCGAGTGGGTCAGCGGCCTCGTGGTCACCACGGCCGGCTTCGCGGCCGTCGCGTGGCACAACGCCGCCGGCGGCTTCGAGACGGCCAGCCTCATCGAGGACGGTACGGTCGCCGCAGGTCCGCCCGGACACACCCTCGTCCTCGCCACGACCGGTGCCGTCGCCTACAACGACGGCAACAACAATCTCGTTGCCTGGGACCCCTGGGGCCTCAGCCAGCTCCTCTACACCTGGCCCGCGGTGGGCTGGGGGATCGTCGGGGAGCACAACGGCAACGTCTACGCCGTCGAGCAAGCCTCGGGCACGGGCGCGCTCAGCCCGCTGACCCGGGTCTACTGACCTCCTCGCCGCAAGGCGACTGAGGCCAGGGGAGTCCTGATGCCGTGACCTGAACTGACGGTTCAGGCACAATCGCGCGACACCGCAGCACAAACAACAGCTGCGAGCTGCTCACGCGTGCGTCTCGACTTCCCGGTGCGGTGTGTTTTCACTAACACACCGCACCACACTATCCTTATTATAGAAATAGCTACTATTTTACAGCTATTACAGCGCAATACTTGACAGAATCAAAAATATGTGTTAATAGTAATCTACTGTTCTTGATGTATTTTTACTATTCTACAAATTAAAAAAGAGCCATCATATGAATCCAGAAACATCAAAACCCAAAGCAGAACAAGCGCCAGGAGCCGCTGAGTTTGATGTAACAGCAGCGACTGCTGCTGAAGCAGAAGTGCGAGCTGCTGCTGAATCTGTAAAAGCACGAGTTACAGCCGCTGCAATGGAAGCAGCGACACAAGTTGCTGCAAATGATACTGCAGGCTACACCGCAGGTGATGCAGTAAATGGTCGCGCGGCTTGGGATGAGGTCGCTGGCAAGATCGCTGCATAAGCACATAAAAAACAAGAATTTTTGAAAACCGCTGGATTTTTCCGCGGTTTTTTGTTATACTATTTCTATATGGATGCATTTACGAATGACGACGCATTGTGGGACGAAGAAGAGTCACTCTCTGGTGACCCATTTGAGGGGTTAACTGCAGGAGAGCAAGATCTCTTTTTTCGCATGATCGATTTATTGCCCGACGATATTCGCACCAGCGGAATCGAATATTTTATGGAAAATCCCCGAAAGATCCGCGCAATTGTCGACAACATCAAACACAAAAAAGAAATTATTAAAAACGGTGATCAAGCGGCTTTGAATGAACTCCTTGAACAAGAACGCATTGTCATTGAAAAAATTGACGAGCTCGCAGCTGTTTAATTGAATAGTGGTTGCGTAGATTTTTCAAATAACGTTTTATTGAATCAGGTTCATAATCAGTCGAATCATTGTGTCTTTATCCGCAGGGTCACTTTGTGCAACTAACAAGGCGAGTGCAACTAACGCATTGTTGTTAAATTTTTGTTGGCCATTGCTTCCAAGTAGCGCGTTATTCTGTTGCAAAAAAACAATAAACAGAAATGATGCAATGCGTTTATTGCCATCTGAAAATGGATGGTCTTTGATAATGAGATACAGTATATGTGCCGCTTTATCTTCAACACTTGGATAGAGCTCTTTTTCATCAAATGTTTGATAGAGCGTATCCAGAATTGAGCGCAACATTTCCTCACGTTCATTCCCAAATAATTCCGAAGCTTCTTTCTTTGAGATCAAATTCTGTTTTAATTCAGCAATAGCTTCTTGTGCTGTTTTAATTGTCAGTTGATATCGCGGAGTATGTTTTGTTTTTGGTTCTGGAACCGTTTTTTCATCATACTGTTGCAGCAAAAGCCATGTGTCTGCATAACGCGTTACAACATCAAGGAGTCCTTTTGCTTCGCTGTTACTGATATCATTTGATTGAATTGTTGATTCAATTAATTTGAGAGCTTGTTGGAATTCAGTAATTCCTGTTTGTTTTAAGCGTTTTTGATTCACCGTAAAACCTTGTAAAATGTGATTGCGCAGTGTTTGTGTTGCCCAGATTCGAAAGTGTGTGCCTTCATTCGATTTCACGCGATAACCAACAGAGATTATGACATCGAGGTTGTAGAAATTTGTATCGTAGTTTTTACCATCTGCAGCAGTTATCCGGAAATTCCGGATAACTGAATTTTTGACTAATTCTCGCTCTTTAAAGACATTTTGGATATGTTCATTTACTGTTCGAACATCTTTCCCAAATAATTCAGCCATCTGTTTTTGAGACACCAAACTGTTTCGTCAATCAATTTTACCGGCAATGAGACATCTGTATTATCAGATGAATATAAAATAATGTCACCCATTTGTGATTCTGTTTTCATATTGTTGAACGTTATGAATTAAAATAGGGTGGCAAGGACAGAATACCATACAAAAGCCGAAGATAAAAAAGTTGCGTAGATTTTTCCATTCGTTTATACTACGAATAGTTTTGCGTTATAAAAAAATAAAAAAAATATGGAACATTCGAATACTGCTGTTGAGCAGATTCTTCAGACAATTGAAGATATGAGCGCACAACTTGCGCGATTGAAAAGTCAGGTGATGGACAACGCGGAGGCGTTTGATGAATCGCATGCCGTCAAAAAACGAGCAGAACGAGTTGGTGCAACTGGTGAAGACCAATACGGTGCGGTGATTGAAGGTGTCTTTGACGGACAGCAGATGATTGGGCCAGATGGCGCAGTCTACAATATGCCAGCGAACTACGCTTCCAAAAGTAAGCTCGTGGAAGGCGATATCATGAAGCTGACAATTACGGATGATGGTGCATTTATTTACAAACAAATTGGACCAGTCGCGCGTAAACGGCTTGTTGGATCGTTGGTGTATGATGACACGGTTGGGATGTATCGCGGGATTGATGAAGATGGTCGCAGTTATAAATTACTGACTGCCAGTGTGACGTATTATAAAGGACAGTCAGGTGACCACATTATTTTACTTGTACCAGAAGATGGGCAGAGTCGATGGGCTGCTGTGGAAAATATTATTTCAGCATCTGAAGACGCGCCGACAGTTGAAGGGGTTGATGCAGAAAGTTTTGGCGGCACAGATGATTTTACAACGCTTGATACAGAGCACGAGCTCACTGATGGGAGTGATATCC
>JBIIKE010000049.1:0-5498 GCA_044233365.1 Bdellovibrionales bacterium
ACAACGGAAAAATTATTACAACGATGTGCATGCAGTGATTATACTACATTGTTGATTGATGGGGTTCATCTGAATGGCGCTGGATATGAACGGATTTATTTGATCTTCACAACAACATTTAATGAAGTAAGGTAGGTGTGGGGTTTTATTTTATAGTGTCTAAAATTGATTCGATTGCATAACTGCCATTACCCCCAAAGTATCCTCGATAATTGTAAAAATAAATATCATTTTTTGATTGGTCATATGTAGATATAACAATATTGTCAGTTGCAAAGTTGAAGGTATCTGTGGTTACAGGCACTTTGCTTAAATCAGGTACTATGGGTGGATTCGGTTCATTTTTGAGATATGCGTATGTACATACACGTTGCATCACAAAGGATACTTGATCAACAATTTGTAAAAATAATGATCGAGATGAATCCATGTAGTGAATACGATCAAGAATAAAACATGATAAGGATTCATATTGAAATTTTGTTGGCCGCTTTCTTGTTTTTCTCGCTCCCGGATTATATCTCCATTTTGTGCGTTCAAAAATAATATCGTCCATCATTTGCTCATCGCCTCCGCCGTCTGCTATCAGAACAGATGTTTGGTTAATTTTTGATAGCTCGTGATCAATTGCATGAATGAATGCATTAATACAACGCCCCTTCTCTTCTTTTTGTTGTATTGGTGATTTTTGGTTAGCAGATTTTTTTTCTAAGGTAAGAACTATTTGAATGTCTAATTTTCCTAGTAATTGAAATAATTCCTCAAAGTAATTTTTTACCGTTTGCTCGGATAAATTACTAAATTGTCCTTTTCGATTCCATATATCAGTTCCATGTGCTTCAACTTTTTCCCAATTTTTTACATCAATTTTTTTTAATAGATCGCAGAAGAGTCTTTCAAGGTGATAATACTTTTTTTCATCAATAAATAAGCCGGTCCAAACCAGGAAAGGTCCATCTTTCCAAAACGCACCCTCCTTTTTGTAGTTTGTTCCAGACTCATCAATATATGTAAGCAGCATAATTTTGGATTGATTGTAAAAATAAAATAGGTAAAATATTTTTTTATTTAATTTTCTTCAGCTCATTCTTGAAATCCTCCGCAGATCATTCCAGTGCGTGGAGCATCGCCAATAAATTACTCATTTTTACTCTGATGTATTTGAGTCATTTGATTCTGGTAATACAGCATACAATACGTCAGCGCTTGAGTCGGTAACGATACGATATATTTTATCATCCAATTTAACAAAAACTCTTAAGTATTGCGTATATCCTTCTTGGTGTTTATCGGTGGTAATAAAATTTGGTGTTTTTAATTCCGGAAATCCATTGTGTTCAATTGCTAAATTAATAGCTTTTTGTATCCTTTCTTTGTCGTTACTTCTAAATTTTTTGTAATCTATTAGACGATATGTAAAAGCAACAAGAGAATATAGTAAGCTATTAAATATAAAAATATATAATACAGATTGGACGATTATAATAAAGTTAGATGCACTAGAAATATCAGAGCTATATTCCAATCCGATCCAAAGGTAGAGAGGAGTTAGGCAAATTGCAATTAGTGTTAAAATGACCCCAAGCTTTTGCGCATCAACATATAGAGGCGGTGACACAGAAGGTGTACGCTCTTCATTTTCTGCCTCAGATCCTGGTCGAGTATTATTTACTGGCAACGACCCTAAATAAATTTGCTCTTTTTTCTTTTGAAGAGTAAATCTAAAATAAGGAGAAGAAAGAAAGGCCAATGAAACACTTATTGAAGATATTAATGATATAATTGATGCTACTAAAAAAGCTTCATTAGAGATAAATAATACTCTCGGAAGTTTATCTGATAAAACTGCTAGCAATTGCAATAAAGGAAGTGTGACAGATAAAAAAGACCCAACAATTTTTAAAAGTTCCTGCAAGAAACTATCATTGTTCGTGGTCATAGATATACTTGAAAAATTATGCGGGAGTGACGGGACTCGAACCCGCGGCCTCTTCCGTGACAGGGAAGCGCTCTAACCAACTGAGCTACACCCCCAGAAGTCTGGGAATTGCCAGCGTAGTGTATACAATTTTTATAATCCTGTCCAGATTGTAGCCTTTTCCCAGTGTAGTCTCTATTTTGTCAGCATGATATCAAACGGTTTGCTTTGTTTTCCGCGATAGGATGCAACAAATCGAGCGGATTTTGTGACACGGACACGGAAGGTGAATTTGCCACCGGTTTTGGTTTTTGTTGTTGCAATTGTTTTGTATTTTCCGCCCATCGATGTTAATGATTTCAACACAACGGTTTTGCCTTCTTGACCACTGCCAATCATCCCAGTCAATTTCACATATTTTGTTTTTGGAATAGTCGAGCGTTCACCAATCAAAGACACAAATGATCGTTTTTTAATTGTCACACTTTGTTTTGTGCCACGACTGTCTTGTGCGGAACGCAGTGAGCTAGTGCCTTTCTTTTCAGTGCTCGATTCTGGCAAAGTTGTATCGAAGTTGACATATACTCCACCGTCAACATCTTTCACATCCCCACTGACCTGACTTGAACCTTCAAAAATAGCTACATCTGCTGCTGTGTAATCACCAGCGCTTTGGTTATCATTTTTCGCAATTTTATCAAGCGCTGTTGTTGGCACAAACATTTTAAATGTACCAGTGTCTCCTGGATCACCGCCCAGTGTTGCGCCCATTTCATTTTTCGATTTCTTTGGCAAGATCAATGCCCATTCTTGAAAATGTGATGACATCCATGAGCCAATCATATCTTCTCCCGGTCCATTTTTTTCAACAGGGAAGCTGACCGCAATAATTGTCATCGTCTGACCATCTTCCAGGTTCGAGCTCGAATTTCCATCAATTTGCTGTAAGTCAACAGCTGTATATTTTACTGTGAATTTTTTTGTGGCAGCGTCATATGAAATATTATCTTCCAGTGTCATCATACCACCAGAGACAAATGTCATCGCTGGTTGTTCAGAAACATCAAATGTTGCGGTATAGGTTTTTCCGATATCACCTTTAAACCAAAATGTATAAAAGTTTTCGTCAGCTCCTTTATTATCTGTCGGTGTGATGTCTGCATCAAGTGCTGGAGAAACAGAATCAACTGAAATTGAATCTGCTGCGTGCGCACTATAGGGAGTGAGCAACATTGCAACTGCCGCAAGTCCTGTGATCATAGCGATTGACAGAATATTTTTTGATAACGCCATACAATATTTTTGTTTACCTTATTAGTATACAAAAAGTATAACTCCAAAATAACAATGATGCTATGTCACTTTTTAAAAATCCTCATTCTGGCGGTTTTTTGCCGTCAAAAAAACTCTCCACAGGAGGCGTTTTTTCGCCATAGACGTCACCATAGCTACCCTCATATAATTCAGATGAATAAAGACGCCCCGATACTTTATCAGAGCGTCTTTATTTGTTTTCGGTCCGTAATCCAATTCTGGATGACGTGATCATCTCATTGCATGGGAGCGCTGGCTGCTTATTCATTTTCGTAGCGAGTGGTTCAGAGAGATGTGTCCCAATGTTCTGTGATACCCACAGCGCTCTCACGTGCAATATTCAAAACCCTGGCCGGGAAACGCGCGACGCGCAAGATTAATCAATCAATTGAATACCTATGTTAAATCTCAATCGTGTGACGCTTATTGGCCGTCTCACTAGCGATCCACAGGCCAAGCAAACAAAAACCGACAAACCAATGACACTATTTGGTCTTGCAACGAATTATAGTTGGAAATCGAAAGATGGTGAATGGAAAACTGGCGTGGATTATCATCGTGTCGTGGCATTTGGAAAACTGGCTGAACAAATCGCGACCAACATTAAAAAAGGCAGTCGAGTCTACATTGAAGGACCAATGAAAACACGCTCGTGGAATGATGAGGCTGGCGTGAAACATTGGATGACTGAAATCGTCGCTGTCACCATTGTCTTTATGGACGCAGTGAAAAAAACAGAAACGATGGTTGAAGAATCACAAGAAATGATTTCTGAAGACGAGGTGCCTGTTGACGTCAAAGAAGTCGAGTTGTGGTAAGACGCGAGTAAAAACGTCAGGGATATACATATATGTACTGACAATACAGCGGAACTGTAGGGTGGTGGTTCTGCTGTATTGTTGTGTCTAGGAATTGTTTGCTATACTGAAAACCTATGACAACAAAACAAAAAACCTCACAACACCATTCAAATACAGCTTCAGGTCACGCACACATGGCTGCCAGTACTCGCAGAATGTATACGGCGCTGGGCGCGCTCGCTACAATCGCAGTTCTCACGATTGCTACATTTCAATTACTGATTTTTGTTACGTACCAAAATCAGGAAGGGGATAGAAGTGATATGCTAAGCAGTCTTTTGCAAAAAACGACCAACAGTGCAACACCGCAAAAAACCAATGCAACTGCGTCTACTCAAATTCAGTCAGAGACCATTCAAGCGGTTTTCCTAACCAACGGCCAGGTCTACTTTGGACGGATTACTTCATTGACTGATGATTTGGTTATTCTTGATGATGTGTTTTATCCAAAAGCACAAAAAACCGATCAAGCAACAACCAATGAAGATGCGTCTGCTGATACAATCACTGAAGCTGGCGGGGTTGCTCTCCGAAAACTTGGCAAAAATGAATTTCATGAACCGCAAGATACACTGTATATTGAACCGAGCAATATCTTGTATTGGGAAAACCTCGAAAAAGAATCGCGCGTAACCAAAGGTATTCTTGAATATGAGGCAAAGCAAAAAGCAGCGTCAACTGTTAAAACAACTCCGGCAACAGAAGATGTGAGTGCAAAAAATGAAGCGAGTGAGAAAACCAATGTCGGCAATGCGAATGTGGAAAGTGAAGAAGATCCTGAGGATATAGAAGAAGGGAACTAAATCAGCAAGCTAGCGATAATAAAAAAAATCATAATTGACATGATGTCTTGAATGATTGTTGCGACTGGTCCACTTGCATTTGCTGGATCTTGGCCCATTTTGCGAAAAAAGTACGGAATTCCTAAGCCTGTTGCCACTGATGATAAGATAGCCCCAATCATGGTCAAGCCAACAGTCATCGCAACGGCTTCAGAGCCATATAATGCCCATGAGCCGACTGTGACGAATACACCAATAATGAGTGCGAGAATAAAGACGATCCAAATTTGACGAATTGCATAGATAAATGGAGGGTTTTCAAAACGCGTTAAATCGCGGATTGCATAGGCTTCAACTTGAGTTCCAACGGCATCAGCGATATATACAACCAGCGGAATAAACGCCGCCAGTAAAACTGTTTTTTCCAAGGTCCCTTCAAATTGATCAACAATAACAGTTGAAAATAAACCGCCAACAACCCCAAATAATAACCAAGGCAGACGATGCCGGACCGAACGTAAAATCGGCAATGTCAAAATATCATCGTATGCCGCACTTGCATGCTGAATACCACTACGTTTAAATAAATCACTCGTTAATTCTTGGTATGTTGTAGCAAGGACG
>JBIIKE010000046.1:0-5842 GCA_044233365.1 Bdellovibrionales bacterium
CTGCACCGGTAATGGTCGTAAGATCTGTATCTGTAAAATCTAAGTCTCCCGTTGCTGCCAGCTCTTCATCAGCAGCTGCAAGTGAAAATGGATACGTCCCCGCTGGAATCACAATAGTGTCTGCTCCCCCACCATTGGCTGCAATCACTGCTTCGCGCAATGAACAATCGGAGACACTACAGATACCGTCGGCTGTATCTGCGGTTTTTGTTACAGTATATGTTGCGGCATGTGCAACTGTTGGCGTAAATCCAATAAGAACACAAAGAAGAACTGATAACGCACTAGCATAAAATATTTTCCGCATAAAGATATATGTGAGTTTGAAAGATTGTCTCTAGTCTATCATAAACGTGCAGCATGTGACTACAAAAAAAGCGGCTCGCAAGCCACCTTTTTAGAGAACTCTTGTTTTCTTATTTCACCGCCAGCAATTCAACCTCAAAGTGTAAAGTCGCACCTCCTGGAATCACACCTGGAATTCCCATTGGGCCATATGCTAAATCCGATGGAATCACCAACTTCCGAACACCGCCCACTTTCATTCCTTGGACGCCTTCGTCCCAACCAGCGATCACCATGCCGCCGCCGAGCGCAAATTCAAACGGCCCACGTGAACGTGAACTATCAAATTGTGTTCCGTCTTCTAATGTTCCAGTGTAGTGCACTGACACCATTGTGCCTTTTGTTGCTTCTGCTCCGTCACCCACTGTGACATCTTCATATTGTAATCCTGTGTTTGTTGTAACCATACATATTCAATAATAATAGAGGTGTATCCTACCACATCCATTCTGCCCTATCTACTTTACAGTCAGCGTGGTAGGGTTTCTTTGAATGAATATACCTATTGAAACGAGTCCAACACAACGCGATTTTCTTGTTATTTACAGCAATAAAGATGCGCAAAGCGCGGCAAATGACAGCTATACTGGCACTTCCCCATTTGCTGGCAGAGGCGCGGCAGCGAGCTGCAATCGCAGTTATGCCTATCTCCTGCAATACGCGAAACGACTTAGACTCTCCGCTGGCTTTACCACCGTTGCTGACATCAGCGCGACTGGTACAGTATCTTCCTATTGGACATACACCACTCAATGGAATCGTGTAAAACACTCTGCGACAACTGCTGTTGTGTTTGATAAATTTTCTAACGTCGCCCACGCCAATGATGCTGCCATGAAACAATTGCTTGGAGATTCCCAATCCATTGCACTCTATCATAATCATGACACTCGGTTACTCTTCGACAATAAGCTGACAACCTACGCCGCGCTCGCGCAATATATGCTACCGACTGTCGCAATCAATCTCGGTTCACTCAAAACCATGAATACTGCCAAACGTGCACTTAAAAAACAAATTGACAATCACGCACACATTGAAGATTTTACAAAAGAGCTCATTTTAAAAGATGTCTTTGGTGGTGGCGGTGATCATATTTATAAAATTCACACAGACGCTGCGTTCAAAAAAATTCCAACTGGCGTTGATGATGTGCAATTTTTATTACAACCATTTATTCACGCAAGTAGCTTTGATACTGGCCGCAAAAATGGGAAGGCTGATTTGCGTGTCATTATTGGAGACAAACATATTTTGCAAAGTTTTATTCGAACAGCAAAAAAAGGTGACTTTCGAGCGAACGCCAAACAAGGTGGTGCCATCGACTATATTGCTATCGATGCGATTCCAAAACAAGTCATCCGCATGATTGCAAAAATTCAAAAAACAGCTGATCTCAAAACTGGTGTCTACACTCTTGATTTCATGCGTAGTGAAAATGGCAATCTCTATTTAGTAGAAGGTAACGCAAGTCCAGGTCTCACCTGGTCGAACCCAGAAGATGAGCGCCGTGCAAAACAGTTAATTCGCATTATCGTGAAACAGCTGCAGGTCATGGCTACACCTCAAGCTTGATGTTACTTGATTGTATACGCATCAATTTCGTAGCCTCGTTTATCAATTGCGCGCACCGAAATTTTATCTGGATACACTTTTAAACCAACAAAATGATTTTCAGAAGCAAACACTTTTGAATATGGATTCAATGTATCCCTTGAATAGGTTGCTCGACCGCCGCCGCCAGTCACAATATAATCCACGCCATTGATTTCTTGATTGCGTTCATAGACATGATCATGTCCGTTCAACACCAGGTCAACACCATTGGTTTCAAAAAGTGGTGAGAGCGCTGCTGCCACTGCGGTGTCGCCACCATGTTCGCCCGAACTAAATGGTGGATGGTGAAACAGTACAATTTTCCATTTCTCTTTTGATGTTTCAAGGTCTTGTTTTAACCAAGCATATTGCTTACTTTCTGTTGAATAATCAAGATTTGTATTCAATGAAACAATATGCACGGAATCAATATTGAACGAATAATAATCTTCATTACCACTTGATGATTTTGGCATTTCAAATACTTCTTTATAAACACTGCCTTTACCTGTCGTAAACTCATGATTCCCCATTGCAGCATAGAGTGGCGTCGTTGCAATCAATGGTTGATACGGTTTAAAAAATCCAGAAATAAACTGATCAGTCGTACCTTCGGTGTATGCAATGTCACCAGTATGCAAAATCAACTCTGGTTTCCATTGTTGGATTTGAGAAACAACACGCAGGGTGTCAGTATTCATTTCACCACTATCCCCAACAACGGCTATTTTGAGCGGTGTTTTGGAAGTGACAGCATGTGTCGTTCTGAATGAATACACTTGTGTGATGCGCTTTGTGCCTCGCAGCACAACATATTCGTAGATGGTATTTTGTTTCAGGTTGGTGAGCCGGTAACGATGAGTATTTTCCTCTTGAGCATCTGTCACTGTTTTCCATTTTTTATTTGCCTCGCGATATTTGAGTGTCAGTTTTTCACTGTCATCTGTTTCGATTAAAATTGTGGCGGCTTTTGTGCTGACACGTTGAAGGTAGGGGCCATAGGTAATTCCCGATGCAGCCTGTGCTGGCTGAGCAATACAGAAGAACATGCTGCCGATGATGAGTGTGGAGAATAAAAAAAATCGTTTCATGGAAGTAGTATAACACATATAGCATACTCGGTTTGCTAAAAAACTCTACATACATCAGTTGACCAAATATCTGAGACAGCTTAGGGTAATTCTGCACTCAACCATGGAGGTTGTGCATGATGACACTCTACGACTACTGGCGTGCGGGCGGGCCGACTACGGTCCGCATTGCGCTGGAGACCATCGGAGCCCAGTACGAGCGGCGGGTTATCAACCTGGGACCGGCTGCTCAGGAGCACAGGGGACCTGCGTTCCTAGCAATCAACCCGCAGGGACGACTCCCTGTGGTGATCGATCCGACTGGCAAGGTGATCACCCAAACGGCGGTGATCCTCCAAATGCTCAGTGAGCTTCCGGGCGGGGACGTACTGCTCCCGACCGAAGCTGACGATCGCTACAAGGCGTGGGAGATCGTCAACCTGATCGGGTGTGACATCCACCCGTTCCAGAACCCGAGCTGTCTGGCACAAGTGCAGCATACCGCAGGTTTTACGAGCCGCGATGAGACGCGAACCTGGGCGATTTGGTTCATTTCCCAAGGCTTCGACGTCATTGAAGCGATCCTCACCAAACATCAACGGAATCTGGACTTCTGTCTCGGGGATCGCGTTTCCATCGCGGACATCCGGCTCTGGCCGCAAGTCTATGCGGCCATCGACCGCTATGGCATGGACATCGCAGCCCACTGGCCCAAGATCTGGCGCGTGTACAACTCCTGTTCGGAACTTCCCGCCTTCGTGCAGGCGCATCCTCTTCGGCAGACCGACACTCCGGACGACCTCCGAATCATCTGAGCTTCTCGGTTGAACCGCCAGCGGTCAAAAAAGCGACTCACTTCACACGACACCCCGAAGTCGAATCGCAGGCGGACCTGACCACTCCGCACTTTGTCTATTTGATACAAATTGTTCTATACTTTCAGTATGGTACAAATAAAAAAAGAACAGGAGCTCGAGCACGAACTCAAAAATCTGTCTCATCGAATTCATGAGCTCGACAAAAAAATCCAAAAACAAATTTCGTTTAAATGGAATGTGCTCTTGTCAATTGGAAAAGGCGCCGGCTATGCCATTGGTGCAACTATTGTTGCTGCGTTACTGATTAGCTTTTTAAATTGGACAATTCAATCAACAGGCGACGTACCCGTCTTACAACAACTTTTAGAATCTACTCAATAATTATTTTTACTATGAAAAAACCGCTGATCCTGACTGTTGTCATCATCTTGCTTATTGGTGGCGCTGCATTTGCTTGGTGGACCATTTCTCCACTCTTTATTAAAACAACGCTCAATGAAGACATTCCAGTGAATGCTGGAATTCTCACAGAAGAAACTACTGCGCCTGCAAACCCTGTAAATAATGAAGAGCAACCAATGACAGAAAACGAGGACAACGAATTATTGACAACGATAACCGGTGAGTTTATTGACGGCGAGCACAAAGTGTCAGGAACAGTAAAAATTGTCTACAGTGACGGCACAAAATATTTGCGCTTTGAAAATTTCTCCACGGAAAATGGTCCGGACCTGCGCGTCTATCTTGCCGGCGACACCACTGCAAAAGATTTCGTCGACCTTGGCGAACTGCCGGCAACTGAGGGGAATTATAATATCCAACTCCCAGATTCCATTGATTTAACAACCCACGATACTGTCTTAATTTGGTGCCGCGCTTTTCGAGTAAACTTTGGCAGTGCTGAACTGACTGAAAAATAATTCCACAAGGACTAGACAGACTTGTTCATTTGCGGTATATACTCTTCAATTCATAAGCGTATTTTTATTTCGGAAATTGCAGTCTGGTGGAAGGAGTCCTCAGCAGCCTGCAGTTGCCGAACCCTTCGGCACTGGCGCTGCCATCCCGGCGGCGCAAGAGGAGGACGCCATGGTTGGATGGTTGTTTCCTCCGGAGGTGCGCTTGCGCCTTCGGATCCTCTCAATCGGGGCGGTCCTGCTCGCGCTCGCGAGCTGGTTACCCCATTTTGACAGCGGCGTGGTCGGCCTTCTGGCCGCGCTACTGGTCTGTGAGGCAGGCGCGATTGCGCTAGCCTTGATGCCGTGGAGCGACGGTGAGGTCAAGGAGACCTGCGCCGCCCTCCGAGCCGTGCGGGATGCCGCACGAATCCTCGCCGCAAGGCGATGGAGCCGGTCCTGATCCGACCGGTGCTCGTCAAACGAAAAACCCCGGCCTGCGACAGCTTGCTGTATGCATACACCGGGGTCTTGTTGTTTTTGCACACTATGTTACTTTCTAAAAAATGAGATACCTGCTATTCTTTTAGCTATTAATTCATTTATCATTTTTCTTATGGAAAATAAATCATATCTATTGCACCCGGTTGCAATCGCAAACTACGTCGGAAGTATTTTATTTATTGTAGCAGGTCTCATGACTTGGATTGTTGTCCCAGAAGGCAGTCTTGCGAGTTTTGCAAAAACAACAATTGAAAATGCTGTGCAACCAAAGCAAACTTTTGTTATGGTTGTTGGTGTCTTGCTTTTACTCGTTTCTGCTTTTGCTGCATGGAAAGCAAAAAAAATGATGGCGATTATCAGTATTCTTCTCTTGGTTGTCGTGTTAGTGCCAATGGCAACTGCAAATGTTTCAGGAAGCTCAGCTGCTGAGACACTTGGCATCACTAAAATGGAAGTTGGATACTATGTCGCATGGGGCGCTTGGGTTGTAAGCTTTATCAGTACAATGGCAACATTCTTCGTTTACAAAAAACAAGCCTAGCAACAATCAGGACTCTATAAAAAACTCCTCCACTCGCGAGGGGTTTTTTAAATCATCGCAAAATATACACAC
>JBIIKE010000113.1:0-4272 GCA_044233365.1 Bdellovibrionales bacterium
TGTGTCATAGGAGCGTTAGTATAACAGATTCATAGATATTGGGTAGCTTGTCCTCAGTAATGTTATCTCTGCGGTATTTCAAAAAACTGATACACTCTATCCATATGAAAACTATCGCAACAACAATCCCAAAATATAACGCAGCACAAAAAGGTGAAACAAAAAAAATCTGCACTCTCTTGCGTGCGGAAATCGAGAAGGCACTGCCGAAAGCGGCGAGCAAAGTGTGGCACGGCGCGCCTGTCTGGTTTATTGATGAAAATCCTGTGGCTGGCTACAGCGTTCAAAAAACTGGTGTGTCTCTCCTCTTTTGGAGCGGTCAATCATTCACTCATCCAGGCCTCACAAAAGAAGGGTCGTTTAAAGCTGCAGAGAAAAAATATACAGCACTTGCGGAAGTAAAACTCAGCGACCTGCGTAAATGGCTCAAAGAATCCAAAACTGTTCAATGGGATTACAAAAACATTGTAAAGAATAAAGGAAAGTTGAATAAAATATAACCACATCGTGCTTTTTTAGAACACGAATACTCAGCTGTGGTTACGCGGAAATAATTTGAGATTAATTAATTGCAGGTTGTGTCTAATGCTGCATAATTTTGATCGTATGATACTGCACACAGTATCCCTGCGCCTGTCACCGTTCCTTGCAACATTGTCGCACCAACGCGGACTGTTCCACTTGGAGCGGTGATTGCGTCCGTTGCACTTTCGATCCGAGAACCATCAAGATTAATTGTACCATTCACATTTGAAACACCGAGCTCAAGCGTTGCACAATTTGTCACATTGATTCGTGAAGCGAACACCTTTGTCGTTGTTCCTGAAACGCCCGCTTGAGCAAGACCGACGCATGTATCTCCACTATTTCTGCCGTACACGTTAATAGAGCTGTTACTGATGTTTGCGACAATATTGCTTTCTGACACATCTGTCATCTGAATCCCTGTTCCATTACTCGCCCCACTCGCAATCACCTCAGTTCCTCGAAGCGTCAAATATCCTTCAGTGTAAATTCCGGTTGAAATTGCCGGTGAATCTCCAGCGTAAATTGAAGAGTTGATAATTGTCACGCTTGCCTTGGCATACACACCATAGGTATTATCAACCGGATCAATCAAACGCACGTCAACATTATTGAGTGTTGTTGAGCTTGTTTCATCAGCGTAAATACCAATCGTCGCAGACGATCCACCGCCTGATGCTTGCGCATAGACAGTAACATCACTCACAGTTGTGTTCGTTCCCGTGTTAATAGTTCCGCTCGTCGTTGTTGTTGCAGGGTCCGCAATGAATACAGAATCTTTATCGATACCTCGAAGTGTTACATTGTCTTTCATTTCAACATGTTCTGTGTAGAGTCCTGGTTGCACCAAAATAACATATCGATTGTAGGTACTCGCATCTGTAATACTATCCATTGCCGCAGTAATCGTGCTAAATGTTGCTCCAGTTTTCGCGACAACCAATGTATTATCGTACTGATCAGTCGGGTCATACTGCTGACATGCCCAAGACCCACCATTTTGTTGAAGAAATTCGCCATTCGCACAATCTTTCAATGCCAGTGTGGTGTCGGTTAATTGCAAACCAGAATCAGGCGTGACACTGTAGGTTGTGTTTGTATCAACCACTGTAGATCGAATTGTTGTGCCATCAATCGCAATGCCAGATCCGGCTGTATACGTTGTTCCAGTTGTCGTTGTCCCTGTTGTGTCATCCGCGCAGGCCCATGTCGTGCCATTATATTTTGCGACTTGCCCAGATGTGCAGCCAGTCGGCAACGCCGCTCGTTGTTGCAAAGCAGTAATCGCCGCTTCTGCACTTACAACGCGTCCATTTAACGCGCTAACATCCACTCCATCAACCGTCTTTCCTGCTTTCATGCCAATATTTCCGGTGACTGTTAACGCCCCTTCTATTTTTGTTTTATCTTTAATCACCACCGATGTTTTGCCGGGTGATTGAATGTAGGCTTTTGAACCTTTCAATAAAATTTGCTTTGCGGAAAGCATATTTGCTGATTGCGCCGCAGCCACTGGAGCTGCACTCATGAATGAACACAGCAGCAGTGTGAATAAAAAAAGAATCGACCGTTTCATATATGTATAAAAAAAAATAATACAGATTATTATTCTCTAGTATACCCAATAAATAATGTTTAGACTACAAATAATGAATCTATTATTCACTACCCCACTGTATGCGAATTATTTTGGTCGACGGGTTCGCAGCGTCAGATCATTTTCTTCACGTTTATCAAAATGAATATCATACCCTAAGTCACGTGCAGAACGCGCAACAAATTCCGTTGTCGCTTGAACATCAGACGTATAAATAAATACTGTTTGAACAGATGTATTTTGACGGATTGTTAATTTTACAGACCCATCTCCCATTGTAATTTTTATTCTTGGCGGTCCAGATTGCCCGCCTTTTAAACCAGCTTCAATGACACCAGGAGTGACTCTACGCACAGAATCTAAGCCTACAACATAACGCGCAAGCACAGCAGCTGGCTCAATAAATGTTGTGTGATTACCGCTAATTTTATCACTCTTGACATGATCTTTAGACATACTCGTTATTGAACACGGACTTATTTAGACTGTATTATTTCAAAAAATACTCGCAAGCAATTCGGACATTTGGAGAAGACAACTGATCTTGTTTTTCAAGTTCACGAATTTCATCAATAGAAAACCACTTGCATTCACCAATCTCAGCATCAACTGAAATTACTGCAGAATAATGTATTAAAACGAGACGCTCTACTTTGCCATCGCGCTCAATTTCATCAGTAATAATAAACGGATCAACTCCTTCTGTCAGCGTAACGCGCAATCCAAGATCTTCAAATGATCGATTGATTGCATTTTCTTTTGGTGACTGTGAATCATTTAAGCGACCACCTGTAAATTGATACTTTCCGGTACTTTCACCAATGTGTAATAAGAATTTTTTATCTGGACTGACAATCACAGGACCAGAAGCAATGGTGATAAAAATTTCCTCGCCCTTAAAATTTTTGCCGAGTTGATGGTATAAATCTGTCATAGGTTGTTATAATAGTGCATTTCTTTGATTTAGCAAGATCTATTATTTTATCGGAATAATAATTTCATTCCGCAACAGATATGGCGGAGAGATTGGCGGATTGTAGAGCGCGGTTGTTGGTTTACCAGAAACTTGCACACCATCGCGTTTCAATGCGTCGAGCAACTCTTGTTGTTTGCGTTCAATGCGACGTTCTGTTGCGTACCATGAAAATCGCAACACTGCCGCTGTAAACGAACTGACTTCTCGAACACGAACATTGTTTGCGTTTGGTTGTGGAATTGTGTCGATTGAATATTTACTCGGTAACACAAAATAGACAACGCGCTCATTATCTCCAGTGCGTGTTTGCGCGACAGGGATTGTCATTGCAATTTTTTCCGATGTTGTTTCACCGCGCGCACTCTCGCCTTCTAGTTTTGTCCGACTCGTGTTGTTTCCAAAAATATAATTTGCGATGCGCGAAAAACCGGTGTTGAGTGCAGCATCGTAATCTCCGGATACAGTTGTTTCCGCAACAAGATATGATTCGTATTTCCGAATTTCATATCCCTTTTTTGTATCGATAATTGTATATGCCGGCTCTTCAAGGTTCTTGACGCTAAAATAGCCGAACGCTGTCCAGATGCTGATTGCGGCAATGAGAATGATGAGTGCTGTGAGGAGTATTTCCATATCTATAGACTACACTATTCTCTTGGTAATTATAAGGGAGTGCTTTTATAAAAGGCGCATGTAATTACGACCACTTATCTTATATAATAAATTATGCGATAACACTTTAGTAGAGTTTTTATACTATGATAGAATATAAAAATGATTACAAAGAAAAATTCAATCACAAAAGATCACATTGGAAAATACTTAGAGGAAATAGAAGCCAGCCTTAAAAATGATATCGGCCTCATTCTACCCACTTACCAGCAACATTTTTTACAAACAAATATCGGCGCAGGCTATTTTGCAATACCACGCCTAATTTTTCCAGAAATTGATAATCTCGGTGCGTTATATCAGGGAAATATAAGAGAAACACAACGTGCTGCCATAAATTTCATGAAAGACTACTTTGGCCTTGTAAACACCGAGTACAAAACAAAATCTGCGTTCATATATTTGATATATCGACATGGGCTAATGCACCAACACGTACCTAAAAATATGTCTTATAAAAAACAATCTGTCGGCTGGATCATTTCAATGAATAGCACTGCTG
>JBIIKE010000062.1:0-4782 GCA_044233365.1 Bdellovibrionales bacterium
TTGATGAGGTCTGGAATGAGATGCAACGTCGTGGATATGTCACAGAAAATCCATCATTTGAACATTGGATGGGTGGAGGATATTTGCCATATCGGATTGCTGCGGCGCTGTATTTGCTTGAAGATGAAATTCCACAAGCTGCTCGGTTTGCAGAAATGTTTATTAATACAGAAAATCAAGCGCTGATTTCTCATTTGGCTGAAGGGAATTTTACAGATTTACAATTCGCAGGCCTCAGTGAAGAAGAGGAAGATTTATTGCGAAGTGTGTCCCGTCGAGTACTTACCCAAGCTGGGCAAGTGATTGGAATAATGACAGCCGTTGTTGCTGAGCGCGCTGGCTACAAACAGGGTGTCGCGTATTTTCCGTATGAAGGATCGTTGATGAAAAAAGGATATAACGTGCAGCGTACAGCATTGGATACAGCAGAGTTACTTATTCCCGGACATCAATTACAACCATACATTGCAACCGGGATGGTCGGTGTTGCAAAACTTGCAATGGTGCAGACGTATAAGCATTTTGTGTGATTCAGAAAATTGTTCGAAAAATCGCCGGGCCGTTGACGGTTATCGCAACACTGTCATTTTTGATTGCGATGCCGTTTTTATACACAGAAGATCATCCAAACGCGATTTTCCGCACAGTGATCGCGTTTTTATGTGCGCTGTCGATTGGTGGTTTGTGGACTACGCTTACGTGGTCAATTAAACATGATCGTGTCGCATTTCAGGACGCCGCCAGCATGCAACTCATTTGGATTTTTATGCTCGCGAGCAATGGCCTCGGCGCGATTGGATTGTATTATATCTGGTTTTATTACGATTTAGTCATTCATTTTGTGAATCCACTTCTTGGCACAGAATTTTTATTTTTCTTATTTCATTATTGGTGGAAGGAACAGCCAAGTTTTTGGCAGATGATTCGATTTATTTTCGTTGCAATTGCTGCAGTGATTTTGTGGGAATGGTATGAAGTTATTTTAGATGCGCTGCTTGGAACATCGATGGTCGGACAGCCTGGGGAATCAAATGATACATTAACGGATATTATGGCAGGTATTCTTGGTGTGCTTGCTGGTGTTGTGCTGTATAATCGTCCAAAATGGTTCTGGTTTTCATACCAACTTAATGCACAGCAGCCAGTTGACAAAAATAAAAAATAGTAGTATAATAGAACGCTACAAATTCCACATACAGTGGATGTAGTGACCCTGAAGGAGGGTTTCGTCATGAAGAAGGTATTTGTTCTTTTCATCGTCCTAGGCCTCACCACCAACAACGGGTTGGCTGGAACCCCAACGCCGCCCCCGAACCCCTTGCTTAACCCGTCCCATCCACTGAGCCCGCTCAATCCGATGCACCCACTGAACCCGGCCAATCCGATCAATCGGATGAACCGGCAGCTGGACTGTCAGGATTTGCGAGGGGCAGAGCTCTGTAAGTCATGGTCGGACGATGACTACGATCGCTCCAAGGTCTGCCCCCAGAGGGTGTACCTCCTGCGGTCGCAGCCGTGCGAGGTTCCTGAGGACGGGGCACAGCTCTTTCGAGAGCGGTACAGAAGAGACGAACGAGACATTGCGATCAGCATTTTTGTTTGTTTCGCCCTCGGGACTCTGATCGGTTTCATTTGGCTGATCAGCCGCTTGATCGGCTGGTACCGGGGCAACCGCTCTTTCTAACCGACGATCTCATCTCTTGATGTCGTCGGTCCGTGTTCTGAATATTTTTTTCGAAGAATGTTTAGAATACGGAATTGAATGAGGTTTGACCAGAAGCGGTTTTTTTGGCATACTCATGAGCGTAATCACTAGCGTTTTACCCTATGAATATTGTTGTTGTTGGTACTGGCTATGTCGGACTTGTGTCTGGCGCCTGCCTGGCTGAAATTAATCACACCGTGACGTGTGTGGATGTTGATGCGGAAAAAATTGAACGTCTAAAACAGGGAATTATTCCGATTTATGAACCAGGTCTTGAAGCAGTGGTGAAGCAAAATGTTGCATCTGGTCGTTTGAAATTTACGCTTGACTTACCGTCTGTATTGGATGATGCGGACGCGGTATTTATTGCTGTTGGAACACCACCAAAAGACGATGGTTCTGCGGACTTGCGCTTTGTCTATCAAGTCGCTGAAACGCTCGGTGCGAATCTCAAAAAATATACCGTCATTGTCAACAAATCAACCGTGCCAGTCGGAACCGGTCGCGAAGTTGAAGAGATTATTCGGAAGTCGTATGATGGTGAATTTGATGTTGTGTCATGCCCAGAATTTTTGCGCGAAGGATCGGCTGTCAAAGATTTTATGAATCCAGACCGGATTGTCATTGGAGCGAGTAGTGACCGCGCAGCAAAAGTAATTCTTGATGTGTTTGCGCCGACCAAAGGTGAGAAGGTCGTCACATCTGTTGAAAGTGCAGAGCTTATTAAATATGCCAGCAACGCATTTCTGGCAACAAAAATTTCTTTTATTAACGAGATTGCGCAGATTTGTGAACGCACTGGCGCGGATATTGAAGAGGTGGCCTATGGTGTTGGCTTGGACGAGCGGATTGGGCCGCGATTTTTACACGCCGGCATTGGTTGGGGTGGTTCGTGTTTTCCAAAAGATGTCCATGCGCTTGATCAGATCGGCGGCGAACATGGGTACGATTTCAAATTATTAAAAGCGGTCATCGAAGTCAATAATTTTCAGCGCGAGCATATGGTGCAGCGCATGAAAGATCACTTTGGTGGTGACTTGAAAGGGAAGCGCATTGGCGTTCTCGGATTGGCGTTTAAAGCCAATACCGATGATGTTCGAGAATCGGCGGCGATTGATATTGTCAAATTGCTCGCCGCAGCTGGCGCTGATATTATCGCTTTTGATTATCACGCGACTGAAAATGCGAAACGGGAGCTCGTAGATGTGGCGCTTGAGTACGCAGAAGATGTGTATGCAGTTGCTGAAAAAGCTGACGCGGTGATTATCGCCGCTGAATGGCCAGAGTTCCGCGAATTGGACTGGGCAAAAATGAAAGAGACGATGAACACTCCGGTTGTCTTTGATGGTCGCAATTTACTCAAGCCAAGTCGGATGCGTGATGAATTAGGCTTTACATACATTGCCGTTGGTCGGCCTGAATAATGCATATGAAATTAATTGTCACGATTCCGTGTTTTAACGAAGAAGAAAATCTGGCCGCAGTGATTGCAGAAATTCCGCGGCAGATTGCAGGTATTGATTCAGTTGAAGTGCTGATTCTTGACGATGGTTCAACAGATCGCACAGTGGAAATCGCAAAAGAAGCTGGAGCGGATTACATCGTTCAAAACGAAGGAAACAAAGGCTTGGCAACAACCTTTAAACGTGCGTTGTGGGAAGCGGTTTCACGAGGGGCGGATATTGTTGTAAATACTGATGGTGACAATCATTATGATCAGTCAAAAATTCCAGAGTTGATCGCGCCAATTCTTGCTCATGAAGCGGAAATTACAATCGGTTCACGCAAAGTAGACGAGCTCAAAGACATGCCATTTTTGAATAAATATTTGAATCAACTTGGCAGTTTTTTAATGACAACCTGGGTTGGAATGCCGCGCTACGATGTGTCGACTGGGTATCGCGCCTATTCACGAGACGCAGCTTTGAAGCTTGGTGTGTATTCGTTACATACCTATGTGCATACGACATTAATGTCAGCTCAAGATCTCAATTTATCAATTGTCGAAATCCCGATTCTTGCACGCAAAGTGACACGCAAATCTCGGCTCATTAAAAATATTCCAGATCACATGTGGAAAGCCGGAACAAATATTCTCCGCAATGTTGTTATTTTCCGTCCAATGCGATTCTTTGGGTGGATTGCAATTGTACTGGCGGTTGTTGGCGTCGTTCCGGTTGTGCGCTTTTTGTATTTTGTAGTCATTGGAGAGGGTAGTGGACATATTCAATCGTTGATTCTCTCAGGCGTCCTCATTATTTTAAGTTTCAATAGTTTGATGCTCGGCATGCTTGGGACAACGCTTGGGTGGATTCGAAAAATTCAAGAAGAGCAGTTGTATTTGATTAAAAAACAAACGCTCAAGAAATAACGCTTCGAAAAATGATCCGTACTTTTTTTGAATCACGATCTGGGCAAATCGTTGTAACGGTTGTGTGTTCGCTGGCGATTGCCGTGTCATGTTTTTGGGCATACGGCGACCATTTTGCCTATGGTGCAACCGGTGACGATTCGCCAGGTTATATTTATCTAGCTTCGCTCTTGGCGCGCGGTGAACCGCTGTTGTGGCAAGATGAGCTTGGAAAAAAAGCGTTAGATTTTTTTGGGGATTACAAAACGGCTACTTGGATTTTGCCAACGCATCACGAATTTATTCATCCGGATGGAACCATCGCATCAAAATATCCGCTTGGCGCATCATTGCTGCTTGCCGGGTTTGCATTTGTTGGTCGCGTAGTTGGTGACGGTTCAGTGCTTGGCATGTACTGGATGCAACCAGTCTTTGGTGGACTGATTGTGTTGTTGACGTATTTTCTTGGTGTGGTGTTATTCGCGCGCTATCGAATCGCGCGACATGTTGTTGGGTTGTGTGCAGCTGGAACATTGGCGCTCACAGATGTATTTTATGATACTGTGATTTCCTATCCGATGCGGGAAATTCCGTCGATGGTATTGTTGTTGTTATCGGCGTTAGTGTTTGTGCCGACGGTTCGAGCATATGCCGCAGAAAAACAAGTGAACAAAAAAAATCTGCTTGGCTTTGCAGGGTTCGGTGCGTTGTTTGGTCTGGCATGCAC
>JBIIKE010000066.1:0-4539 GCA_044233365.1 Bdellovibrionales bacterium
GCGTAATTGTCAGAGAACCGAGCAATTTGTTCAGTGATCACTGAAAGAAAGCCGACTTTTTCCAGTGCACCAACTTGCACAAACAGACCAACAAAAAAGAGCAGTGAGTCCCATTCAACTTCGTGCATGGCAGATTTAAATGGTACGCGGCCAATGGTGAGCAGTGCCAAGACAATTCCAGAGCTTAAGCCAACGACACCAACCGATACACCAATAAATGGTTGGATGACAAATCCAATCATGGTTGCAGTTAATACAATTAATGAAACAACGACAACGTAGGGTTGCATGCCTTTTTGCTTAAATGCGAGTGCGATCCGTCGCACGGCTAGCGTGCCCATGAATAGTTGGGTTAAATTCCCTTTTATGGATTTAAAGGAATTGCGATACACCACCATCATGTACAGCATTGAAACAACGGACATTATTACTACCGGAATCCATAAATTTTGAACAAATGACATGAAAGAAAGGCCTGCTCGAACACCAATCAACGTGTTTGGCGGGTCACCAATCAGTGTTAATGTTCCGCCAATATTACTAAAAATTGCGATCGCGACAACCAGCAATTTGGCATTCATGTTGAGATTCTTCGCCAACGCAATAGCGAGTGGAATAATCAAAATGACGACTGTGACGTTATTTAAAAATGTACTTGTGATCGCAGTGACCCCTGTAAACAAAAGAAAAACAGCAATGGGGCTGCCGCCAGATAATGTAGCGATCTTGGTGTTCAACCAAGAAAAAATGCCGGATTTCTCGGCAATTGCGACTGTAAACATTAAGCCAAGTAATAGCGCTAGTGTTTCAAAATCAATCGCATGAATGGCTTCTTCCCAGGTGAGAATGCCTGTCACGACGAGTAATACAGCGCCTGCCAGCGCAATCATTGTGTTATCAATGCGCTCCACAAACAAGAGAAAGACGCACAGGACGAATACCCCAACGGCAAATGCCATTTCCATAAAATATACTTTTTAGTAAATTAAAAAATTTGATATCAAAGCCAAAAAGTAGCATACGCCTCTTTAGATTCAGGTGCAAGAGGTGGTCCATCATGACTGTGGACAGGTAGTAGTAAAAATCTCTGTTGACACATTTTCTGCCGTAGTATAGGCTCAAACGGTAAAAAAGATTTCTTTTTTCGCACATTCTATATATTGGTTTTTGCAACGACGAGATCCTATCGAGTGTATGCGGAGACGAGTGAATAATTTTCTTGTTCATTGGTCCCCATAGACAACTCGACATCAGGCTATGGGAGGATCGAGTTGTAAAAGAGCGTTTCAACCTTAATTTTAAGGTATTTTCGGTTGACTTTTCGCAAAAAATCATATAAGATATGAAGGAATTTTATTCATTCTATTAATTAATTGAATTCACCATGCAAAAAATTGTTGAACTCATTGGGCTAGAGGAACGTCATGCCAAGGCAGTTGCTGCTTTGAAAGACGAGCTTGCTCAAAAAACTCAAACAGTCGAAAGTGAGCATACTGCAGCCATGAAAGAGCTGGAAGTGCGCTTGCAAGATAAAGACACTGCTATTGACGCTATTGTTCATAGTCAGCAAGCAGAGATTAGTGCAAAATTAAAAAAAGAGGCGTCCACAGAAACAAAAGCAGTCGCAGTTGAGGACATTGAAAAAGTTATTTTAGAACATATTAATTAATCTTTCTGTATGGCAGTATTGGCATGTAAAAATATTTCCATCAATTTTCCGAAAGAATCGACCAAGCAGGTGCTGCAGGCGATTCAACGGTTGCAGGTTGTTGAATTGCGTGAACAGCAAACAACAGTTGCGTTGCCGGAAAACATGGTGAATAAAGAAGCAGAAATCATGCATCAAATTGAGCTTGCAAACAAAGCCTATGATGCGATTTCAGCACTCGCTCCAAAAAAAGGTGCTCTTGCGTTTTTAGCAGATGAGCGCATTGCAATTTCATCTGAAGAATTTGCAGATGCGGTTGAAAAAAAGGAGACGCTCCTTGGTTGGGCAGAAGAAATTACAAAAAAACACGATGAACAGATTCGTTTACGAGACGAACAAGAGGCGCTTGATCAAACAATTCGTACCGTAAAGCCCCTTCGTGATGTGGATGTGAAAATTTTTGGGAACTTTGAATATGTCACATTTGTGCCATTTTTTGTGCATGAAACTCGCAATGATGCAGTATTAAATGATATTCAAAAACGTTTTCCAGAAGCAGTGGTTGAGGCCATCGACAAGATGAATGATGAGTACGTCAATGTTGCGGCAGTTGCAAAAGAAGATCGTGAAGCCTTAGTTGCATATTTAATGGACAATGCAACAATCATTTCCGTTGACACAACGGTGAGTGGTTCATTTCACGATGTTTTCACGCAATCAGCCGCTCGACTAGAAGAGGTGAAGAAGCAGGTTGCTGAAATTGATGCATTTATGGCAGAAAAAGCCAACCACATTGAATCGATGGCTGTGCTGAAGGATGTCCTGCATTCAGAAATTAAAACATTATTTGCGTGGCATTCTTTAAAAGAAGCAGGTGACAATTATATTGTTGAAGGCTATTTAGAGCCTGGTTCTGAAGAGCTCGTCACTCGCACCTTTGATGAAATGTCCGGTGTGAGCGTTTCAGTGACTGAAGGCAGTGATGTAACAAAAGTTGTGATGAAAAATAATTGGTTTGTGAAGCCATTTGAAATTGTCACACAAATGATGGGAACTCCACTTGGAAATGGTATTGATCCAACACCATTACTCGCTATGTTCTTTGTCTTTATGTATGGCCTCGCGCTATCTGAAGCAGGATATGGTTTGGTCTGCGCTATTCTCACAGGTGTTCTATTGTTGGTCGTGAAAAATATGAAACCAGGACCAAAGTCTCTGTTTACAATTATTTTTTACGCATCACTATCGACAGTTGTGATCGGTTCTATTTTTGGTAGTTGGTTTGGAGTGACTCCATCAGATATCAATATTGATAACCCAAGTGCATATCTTCCTCACACTCGCTTCTTGATCAGTATTGGTGTGTGGCCACTAGCACAACAGTTACAGTTATTGAATCCACTGCAACAGATTCTTACATTAATGATTGCAATGGGGGTTCTTGGAGTATTCCATTTAATGGTTGGACTCGCACTGTCTGTCCGTCAATACCTGAAACGTGGTGAACCAATGGAAGCTTTTTTCGCAGCTGGTTCATGGATGGTATTTTTAACACTGATTATTCTCAATGTGTTAAATATGCAAGGTATATTAGGAGAATCAATGAAAGACTCAAGTATTTTAACGATTATTCTTGGAATCTACTTTGTTATCATGATCCCAATTGTGGGTCGTGAATCTGCAAGTTGGTTTGGAAAGTTTGCGAAAGGTGCGTTTGATTTGTTCTTCGGTGCAATTGGATACATCTCAGATATTCTTTCATATACTCGTTTAGTCGCACTTGGTTTGGCGACGGGTATTATCGCCGCTGTGGTGAATACATTAGCCGCTCTTGCTGGTGGAGGTCTTGCAAATTCAGATAGTCTTGGAAAAGCTATTATCGGCTATGTGATTATGCTGGTAATTTTCCTTGGCGGACATCTGTTCAATATTGCATTGAATGTACTGGGTTCCTATATTACTGTCGGTCGTCTGCATTTTGTTGAATTCTTTGGAAAATTCTTTGAAAGTGGCGGTCAAGAACTGCAGCCACTGTCACCTTCTGAAGAATATATTCGTATCGTTAAATAACTATTTAAAATCTATTAATTTTTTACAACTATGATCGGAATTGTATACGCAATTATCGGAGCAGCGATCGCATCAGGTCTCGCTGGTATTGGATCTTCAATTGGCGTGGCTCGTGTGGGTCGCACAGGCGCAGGGCTTGTTGCTCAAGACGGTAGTCAGTTTGGAAGTATCTTATTGTTTTCTGCGCTTCCTGGTTCACAAGCAGTCTACGGAATGCTTGCTGCCATCTTAATTTTACAAAACACAGGTGTATTATCTGGAGCGCCAAAAGCAGTAACTCCAGAACAAGGTTTAATGTTATTGTTTGCAGGTTTGCCAGTAGCGTTAACATGTCTCGCGTCTGGAATGTTCCAAGGATATACAATTAGTTCAGGTATTCAAATTATCGCAAAAGATAAAACTCGTACTGGGCAAGTTATTATTTTAGCCGCTATGGTTGAAACATTTGCTATTTTTGGTCTCTTGGTGACTATCTTGATGATTAACGGCGTGAAGATTTAATTTATAGCTGATTAAGCACATGACTCTTCATACAACAATTGAGCAGAGAATGCAGTCTGATGAGCAGGCCTTGCGTGACCAACTCACAACAGCACTAGAATCTCAAGAACTGGCAAATCGTCAAGAATTGACTGACAAAGAAAAGCTTGCCAAATCAATGATTGATGACGTTGCTGCTGAACGCGTATTTTTGTCTACATATCAAATGAAGCAAGATGCGTATTTTGCAGGCGTAGAAACAGATCGACAAGCGATCGATCAAGCATATACAAATGTTTTGCCACAATTGCTCAAAACGAAAACCTTTACCACGCAGATTG
>JBIIKE010000047.1:0-5671 GCA_044233365.1 Bdellovibrionales bacterium
GGATATAGTCATGATTATTTACTGTATCTAAAGGCTCGCTATGAAGAGGCTCATAAGCGTACAGGCAACGATACGGCAGTAGTTGTTACTGAATCGGAGGATAATAATTCTGTTGCCGTGCTTTGTGGTCGTTTGATACAAGAAGTTGAAGCTCAAATTCCCATGCAAAGGATCCCTGAAAATAAACAGGCTTTACGCGGCATGCTTGTGACATTGCAACAAATAGCAAAAGATGCAGCTGCGTCGCAGTCACCAGATGATTTAAGTTTGCGGAAGAGGCTGGGGTCAGTGCAGGATGTATATAATATTTTAATTGATTCACCGGTCGCAGTAGCTGGGCGTTCAACGCCACTCCCAGACATGACTCCTCACCAGTTTTAAACCGAACCTTTTAGAAGAGTCGGTCGTCTTTAAAAGGACATAACATGATATCGTCCGCTGAAGAACGGCAGTTATTATGAGTAGTTTAGTTGTTCCGTCTGCCGGCTGTGATATACTACAGTTCTATGACATACAATAAAAAAACAAAAATCGTCGCGACAATCGGACCAAGTTCAGAAAATAAAACTGTTTTAAAACAGATGCTTGCCGCCGGGATGAATGTCGCGCGGTTGAATTTTTCGCATGGTTCCTACGAAAACCACGCGATTCTGATTCAGAATATTCGTCGTGCTGCCAAAGAAACTGGTCGGACAATTGCGTTGCTGCAAGATATTCAAGGGCCGCGTATTCGAACCGGATTGATTCCGGACGCTGGGATTCCCGTCAAAGATAAGCAACGCGTTTCACTTGTCTCGCAAACTGAATATGACAAATGGATGCATGCCGGTGGCTATGCGCATGATAAAAATCTCTTAATTCCGATTGGATGGGAGCAGTTATATAAATTTGTTCATCCGAAAGGTTCTATTTTTATTCAGGATGGCTTGATTGAATTGCAGGTCTTACGCGTTGAACGTAAACGCATTTATTGCACGGTTGTTGAAGGTGGGGTGATTCATTCGCACAAAGGCATGAACGCACCGGGTGCTGTGCTCAAAACGCCGGTGATCACACCAAAAGACAAAAAAGATATTGCATTTGGCATTGAGCAAGGGGTTGATTACATTGCATTATCATTTGTGCAAACGGCTGCGCACATTAAACAGCTGCGTGCATTGCTGCCAAAAAAATCGGGTATAAAAATTATCGCAAAAATTGAGCAGCAACAAGCGGTTGATAATTTTGATTCTATTTTAAAAGAAGTGGATGGGATTATGGTTGCTCGTGGTGATTTGGGAGTTGAGCTTGGTGCAGCGGAAGTTCCCATTCTCCAAAAAGAATTAGTGAAGCGTGCGATTGCGGCAGGAAAGCCGGTGATTGTCGCGACGCAGATGCTCGAATCAATGACCTCGAGTCCGCGACCGACACGTGCTGAAGCGGCTGATGTTGCGAATGCAGTGATTGATCACGCAGATGCGTTGATGCTCTCTGCCGAATCAGCGACGGGTCAATTTCCGGTCAAAGCAATTCAAATAATGAGCGATATTATTTCACGCGTTGAGCAAACGCATTGGGATGATATGCCAGAGTTAGCGCTTGATGATACACAACTCACTGCCGCTCATTCAATTGCACATGCTGCGGTGCGTGTTGCAAAAACGACAAACGCCAAAGCGATGGTAGTATTGTCAGCCAGTGGTCAAACAGTGCGGTTTGTTTCACAGCTTCGACCAGAGTTCACGCAAGTGATTGCATTGCATTCATCTGAGCAAATGCTCCGCCAGTATCAATTGATTTGGGGAGTAGAAGCGTTGCAGTTAGAAAAATTTAATGCAGAAAATTATCGGAGTGATATTATCGCGCTTTTAAAAAAGGAACGGATTGTCAAAAAAGGGGATATGGTCGTTATTGCGATTGGGTTTCATGTGCGCAATAAAGCAGCGGTGGTTGAGGTGGTGGAAATTGAATAATAGATCAAGGTTGAACAAAAGCATTGAATTTGCTAGGGTAGACCAGCGTTATTGCTATATAATTCGAGACGCACGCAGCCGAGTATTTGGAGAGATGGCCGAGTGGTTTAAGGCGCACGCTTGGAAAGCGTGTAGGGGTAACTCTACGCAGGTTCGAATCCTGTTCTCTCCGCCAAATACATATCATTATTGATGTAATATTTTAATGAACGAAGCAGCGAAAGCTCAAGAATGGCTTATACCAATGGATACCCCTAAGCAAATTGATTTTGAGCTACACGTAACACGCGAAGAGTATGAGCGCTTAACGCTGGGAGCAAAGGCCGAAGGAATAGATGACCGATGGTATATCTATTGTGAAGATAATTGGCTGTATTTTCATCGCTTATGGACGGGGTACGGAATCTATAAAGCTCAACTATTCCAAGATACGGACGGATATTCAATGAAGAATTTTTGGGTAGAACGGAACGCCGTAAAGTACACAAATACGAATGACAAGGTCGATATTGCAGTTCTATCTAATCTCATTAAAAAAGATTTGTTAGCAATTGATATGCCTGGGCTTTAATACGCTTGATGCCTGGGAGAATTGAATGTTAGAATAATGAGTATAATTGATTTTTTATATGCAACTAAATTCTCTAACAGACGAAGAAGCGCGCGTTATTATCAAGAAAGGAACGGAGGCTCCGGGTACAGGCGAGTATGACGATTTTTTTGCAGAAGGTTTATATATTTGCCGCCAATGCAATAATCCACTCTACACGTCAACATCGAAATTTCATTCTGGTTGCGGCTGGCCAAGTTTTGACCAAGAAATTGACGGAAGCGTGAAACGGACACTTGATGAAGACGGTCGGCGGACGGAAATTACTTGCGCACGATGTGATGGACATCTCGGGCATGTGTTTGAAGGCGAAGGGTTTACAAAAAAAGATACGCGTCATTGTGTGAATTCACTTTCAATGCGGTTTATCTCAAAAGAAAACCTTGAAGGTGAGCAATTGCGGGTGTATAATGCAGCCGAATAATAGATTATAGAAATATATATGACACAAACATATTCAACAGACGGCATGTGTGAAAGTTGCATGATGCCATTTAAAAAAGACCCAAAAGGTGCACACCGTGAGCATGAAAAATATTGTTCCTACTGTTTTGAAAACGGCAAATTAAAATATGAAGGGAATGACGTGAAAGAGTTTAAAAAGGCGATGATTGATGCGATTGTGGCTCGTGGGGAAAGTAAAACAAAAGCACGGTTTTTCGCATTCATGGCAGGCTTTGCACCGCGCTGGAAAAAGAAATAATCGTGACGGTGGCAATGACGCCAAAACAAATCGACGAACTTCCAGGAACACCATTTCAAAAAGAAGTGTGGTTTGCGCTGACAAAGATCCCAAAAGGATCTGTGGTGACATATGCTGAACTGGCGCAGAGCATTGGTCGACCAAAAGCGGTTCGGGCTGTTGCCAATGCCGTTGGAGCGAATCCCTGCGCTCCAGAAATCCCGTGTCACCGCGTTGTGCGGACAGATGGAACGCTTGGTGGGTATTCGGCCAAAGGTGGTGTCAAAACCAAACGCGCTCTGCTCAAAGCTGAGGGTGTTGTGCTAGAATAGCGCAATGCCAAAAACCTATCAGTTCAACGACATTCAGTATTCAATCAAGAAAGTCCGTAGGAGTCGGTCGATTAAGATTAGCGTGCATGAAGATGGGCGAGTGAGCGTGACGCTACCCAAATGGGTGACGCTCAAAACCGCGCATCAATTTGTTCAGGAACGTGAAGATTGGATTCGCACGCAGCAAGAGAAATTGCAGGAAAAACAAGATCAGATGCCAGAGCATCTCCAAATTCGCAAGCAACACCCAGATACGCCGACGAACAGAAAAATCGCGCGAGAAATAATCACTGAGCGCCTTGAAGAAATTCGTGCACAATACTACCCAACTTCTCGCATCAACCGGATCAGTATTCGCAACATGCGCACACGTTGGGGAAGTTGCTCGAGTCAGGGAAATATTAGTATTTCTTACATCGTCGGTTTTCTTCCACCGAACCTGCGCGACTATGTTCTCATTCACGAAATTGCGCATCTTACGCATCTGAATCACTCGAAACAATTTTGGCAGCTTGTTGCTCACGCTGATTCCCAGTATGCTGCTCATAAGAAACAACTTCAACAATACAAATAACTATGCACTGGTTTTGGTTTGCACTCGCCGCTCCCGCACTCTTCGCACTCAGCAATCAGATTGATAAGTTTTTGTTGCACCGACATGAGTCTGGCAATGCGCAACGAAACATCGCGAGTTTGACTATGTATTCTTCATTGATTGGACTCCTATTGTTGCCAGTGTTATTACTGTTTGGGATTCGTCCATTACAAGACATCTCTGTTTTTATTGTCATTATATTGACATTGAATGGCGTGATTGGCATGGGAAGTTTGTGGCTCTATTTTTTTGCGCTCCAAAAAGATCACGCATCTGTTGTTGCTCCATTATTTCAAATGATTCCAGTGATTCAGCTCATTGGGGGATATGTATTTTTGAATGAAACACTCACCTCGTTACAAATTTTTGGATTTTTTGTGATCTTTGCTGGCGCGTTATTGATTGTGCTGGATACTGATGCGTTGCTCAAAAAACAACTTGTTCTCAAGCGCGATGTTTTACTGCTCATGACGATTTCCAGCTTTGGATTTGCATTGAATGCAATTATCTATAAATGGTTAGTAATTGATACTGCATTTTCAACTGCCATGTTTTGGGATTACGCTGGTGCTATTATTTTTGGTTTTCTGTGCGCTGCATTTTCTCGAGTATATCGTGAGGAAGCACAGCAGATCATTATTTCTCGAAAAATCTCTGGAATTACTGTGAATATTTTTAATGAATTACTCTATACCATCGGTATTTTTTCTGTACGGTATGCCATGCTTGGTGCCCCGGTTGCTATTGTCAGTATTATTGGTGCAACCCAGCCGTTATTTGTGATTTGCATTGGATATATTGCCACAATATTTTTTCCTCATTTTATTTCCGAAGATATTCGACGTGGCCACATTATTCAAAAAATCATTGCTTGCTGTATTATTATTTTTGGAGTGGTAAGCATAACTATCTCGTAAACATTGCGATTTCCCAACGTTTGGAATATACTGTGTGTAATTAGTAATTTTGATTTATGCGAAATATGCAACAAACACGGGGAATTTTGACAACTGGTCTCATGGCGACGCTCGGCGGTATTATTTTGAATGTCGTGTTTTTGTATCTCGCGCATACGGTTTTTGACATTTGGCCACGTGTTACAATGGGTCAATCAACAGAGCTTGTGACACTTGGGTATGCACAAGTCGTGATCGCGACTTTGGTTCCAGGCTTGGTAGCAACACTTTTGTATTGGGTACTCGTGCGCTTCACGGCATGGCCAAATATTCTGTTTGGCTTGTTATCGTTTGTTGTTTTGGTGCTCTCATTCTTTGGGCCGTTCATGTTAGAAATTCCAGGCGCTGAACAATTGGTGCTAGTCATTTTGCATGTGCTTCCAGCGCTTGCTATTACACCAACTCTCATGATCGCTGGATTATTTTCAGAAGATACTTGTTGCGACGATTGTGACATGGAAGAATTTTGTGACGATGAAAATTGTGAAGAATGCATTATTATTTGCGACGAATGTGGTGAAGAAGATTGTGAGTTGCATGGTGG